>CAIVEA010000572.1 GCA_903904765.1 uncultured Chloroflexota bacterium | reverse complement strand
GCGCTGCTGGTGTTCATCTTCACGTTCACCAGTTTCGGCGTGGTGCTGATTCTGGGCGGGCCGCGTTTCGCTACCGTTGAAGTGGAAATTTACCGGCAGACGAATGATCTATTCAATCTGCCGGTTGCGGCGGCGCTCTCGCTGGTTCAGATCGCTTTCATGTTCCTGCTAATGCTATTTTACACGCGGTTGCAGCGGCAGATGATCGTACCCGTCACGGCGCAGAAGGCGGTGGTGCGACAACCACGCAGG
The DNA here is from genome assembly GCA_903904765.1 of uncultured Chloroflexota bacterium. The sequence continues at coordinate 2,526 of CAIVEA010000572.1, read as the reverse complement.
GCAGGGCAGCGGGTGCTGGTGTATGGCACAGTGGCCGCGATTGCGGTGCTGCTGGGTGCGCCGCTTTTGGCATTGGTGCTGCGTTCGGTGTCGTTGCAAGAGGGCGTTGGCTTGCTGTTTTACCAGCAACTCTGCACGAATGCGCGGGGGTCAGTCCTGTTTGTACCGCCTGTGCAGGCCATCGGCAATTCGCTGGTGTTTGCGCTGGTGACGGTGTTGCTTTCGGTGAGTCTGGGGATTGTGACGGCCTATCTGCTCAGTGGTCGCGTGTCACGGTTGGCGGCGCTGCTCGACCCGCTGTTCATGCTGCCGCTGGCGACCAGCGCAGTGACGCTAGGGTTCGGGTTCATCGTTGCGTTCGATGAGCCGCCTCTCAATCTGCGGACATCGGCGCTTCTGATTCCGCTGGCGCACACGCTGGTGGCGATGCCGTTTGTGGTACGGAGCGTGCTGCCGGCTTTGCGGGCGATTCCGCCGAATCTGCCGGAAGCGGCGCGTTCGCTGGGAGCTTCCGGTTGGCGAGTGTGGTGGCGGGTGGAAGCGCCCCTCATCAGCCGGGGGGTGCTGGTGGGTGCGACGTTCGCGTTTACGGTAAGCATGGGGGAATTCGGCGCGTCGTTGTTCGTCGCCCGCCCGGATACGCCTACGATTCCGGTGGTCATTTTCCGGTTGCTGGGGCAGCCGGGGGCGCTGAATTACGGGCAGGCGATGGCGATGAGCAGCATTTTGCTCATCGTGTGTGCGTTGATGTTTGTGGGGATTGAACGGATGCGAAAGGCCGGAATCGGAGAGTTCTGAATCAAAACGCCCCCGCGCAGAGCAGGGGCGTTCGTTTGTAGCGGGATAGCGCGGTTAAATGTCGAGGTTGCGGACACTCTTGGCGTGCGTCTGGATGAAACGGCGGCGCGGCGGCACGCTGCTTCCCATGAGCATGTCGAATACGCGATCCGCTTCGGCAGCGTCCTCAATCGTCACTTGTAGCAGCGTGCGGCGGGCGGGATCCATCGTGGTTTCCCACAACTGGTCAGGGTTCATTTCACCAAGACCCTTGTACCGCTGGACGACTACTTTTTCGGGCGAGTCGTACTTTTGCAGCGCCTTAGCGAGGATGTCCGCCTCGCTGACTCCGGCTTCGGAGTAGATGTACTCGAAATCTTTGCCACTCTTGAGCCGGTAAATGGGCGGTTGGGCGATGTACAGATGCCCTTCTTGAATGAGGGGCAGCATGTGGCGGAAGAAGAAGGTCAGCAGCAGAGTGCGGATGTGGCTACCGTCTACGTCCGCGTCGGTCATGATGATGACGCGCCCATAGCGCAGGCTTTCGGTTTTGAAATCCTCGCTGATGCCCGTTCCTAGCGCCGAGATGAGCGCCTTGATTTCGTTGTTGTCGAGGATTTTGTCCATTCGTGCGCGTTCGGTGTTCAGAATCTTACCGCGTAAGGGGAGAATGGCCTGAAAATGACGGTCACGCCCTTGTTTGGCAGAGCCACCGGCGCTATCCCCTTCGACGATGTAAATTTCTGCGCTCTCGCCGCGCTGCGAACAATCTGCCAACTTGCCGGGGAGCGTGGTGCTTTCGAGCAGGCTGGGGCCGCTGCGTACCAGATCGCGGGCTTTGCGGGCAGCTTCGCGGGCGCGCATGCTGGTCATGCATTTCTCGACAATGCGCCGCGCCTCACGCGGGTTTAACTCCAGAAATTCACCGAAGGCATCCGAGATGACCTGCGAAACGGCACCCTGCACTTCGGGGTTGATGAGCTTGACTTTTGTCTGGCTCTCAAATGATGGGCCGGGGTGCTTGACGCTGACGATGGCGGTGATGCCTTCCAGCGTATCGCTGCCGGAGAAGTTCGGGTCTTTGTCTTTCAGCAGCGTGGCTTTGCGGGCGAAACGGTTGATGACGCTGGTGATGGCCGAACGCAAGCCAGTGAGGTGCGTGCCGCCGTCTGGCGTGTTGATGGTGTTGGCGAAGGCCAGTTCGGTGACGTTGGAGGTGTCGGTGTATTGGAAGGCGACTTCGATGCCGATGGAATAGCTAGGCTTGCCATCCGGCGTGATTTCGATTTCGCGTTCCGCATAGACCGGATCGTGCAGTGATTTGCGGCTACGGTTCAGGTAGCGGGTGAACGAGTACAGGCCGCCCTCAAAGTAGAAGGTGATCTCGCGGGGGATAGGCTGTACACGTTCGTCGCGCAGGGTGATGTTCAAGCGGCGGGTGACGAAGGTCATCTCGCGGAAACGCTGCGCCAGTGTGGAGAAGTTGAACTCATTGGGTTCAAGGATGGTGAAATCCGGCTTGAAGGTCTGGATGGTGCCATTTACTTCACCGGGTTCCATCTCGCGGATGCGCTTCACATCATGAACGGGTCGCCCAGAACGGTAAACCTGTTCCCATAAGTAGCCGTCACGGTAGACCTGCGTCCGCATTTCTTCGGAAAGGGCATTGACCGCCGATACGCCGACACCGTGCAAGCCGCCGCTGACCTTGTATGCGCCGCTGCCGAACTTGCCACCTGCGCCGATGCG
>CAIVEA010000571.1 GCA_903904765.1 uncultured Chloroflexota bacterium | reverse complement strand
TCTTGCGTACCATCCAATCCGGGTGACTCAACGCTTTGGAAAGGCTGAGTTCCACCATTTTTTCTTCATCACGATGTCCGTTTAGGCGGTTGGCTGCATCGCGGGCGCTGGGTTTGTTGCCGGACAGCTGACGATGATCGTGCAGGGCGCGGCGGGCGGGTTCGGTGTTGATGGCTTCCAGAATCTCCGCCACGATCTCGCTGATGGCCGCCTTGCCCCGGCGGGGGCGCTCGTGGTCATTCAGCATCTCGATCAGGCGTTGGGTAATGGTATCGCTGCGCTTATTTCGCAGCCCTTCCACTGCCACGCCACGAATATCGGGGTTCGAGGAGTGGGTGGCAACCAGAAGTGCATGGACGGCGCGTTCATCGTTGATGCCGCCCAGTGCTTCGAGGGCGCGTACCTGCTGCCGCAGCGATATAGACTTGCCTTCCAGCATGCGGAGCAGCGCCGGAATCGCTGGTTTGCCGATGAAGGCCAGCGCCTTTGCGGTCGCTTTGCCCACGCGCCAGCTTTCGTGCCGGAGCGCGTTAATCAGTCCGGGGATGCTCTGTTCGTCCTTCAGGCGACCAATGGCAACGGCGGCTTCGGCGGCCACCAGTTCCACCGTATCCTCCAGATAGGGGATGAGCAGCGGCGTACCGACTTTGTCCTTCAGTTCGCCCAGTGCCCATGCTGCGCCGCGTCGGTAATTCCAGTTGCCCGAATGCAACATGTGGATGAGTGTGGGGAGCGCCTCTGCGCCGTATTGTTTGAGTGTGGCGCTGGCGGTTTCGCGGGATTTGTTGTCAAGGTCATCAATCGCCTCGATCACATCAGGCAGCGGCGTGATGGGCGTTTCGGCGGCGGCACGGGCTGCCGCGCTGCGTACCGGCCACAGGCCATCCCGCATACAGGCCAGCAGGATGAGCAGGGCACGGGTGTCGTCCTCACCGATGTAGAGATAGGCCATCGCCACCCGCCGATCGCCTTCCATTGTGGAAAGTAGGCGCTGGGTGACGGCTTCCATCGTGGCGGGCTTGACGGTTGTGGCATGCAGCGCACAACTGAGCGCGAGGTAAGGGTCGGTTTCGGTGACGCTGAGCAGCAGCGCGTCGGGGTCGGTGGCGATGCCTGATAGGATGTGAACCGCGTTATCCCAGCGGTTCGGGGTGCGCCGCATGTTCACGTCAAATTCGGGCGGCGTGAGGTTGGCATTGAGGCCACTGCTGTGCAGGCCGATGGCGGCGAAGTAGTCTTGAAGCATCTGGTACGGGAAGCGCAGCCGTCCGCTGTCAATTTCGAGCAAGTTGGCGTTTATGGCGGCCTGCAAGAGCATTTCGCTGCCCAGATACTCGGTTGCCCAGTCCAGCGGCACCTGTACTGGCATGTTGTTGTCTATCAGCGCGAAGGCCAGATCAGCCAGCGCCGTTTCTAACCGTTGGAACGCCAAGCGTTCGTCGTTGGCCTGTTTGCGGCGCGATTGCCACAGCTCACTCACCAACCGTTGCATGATCGTGCCGACATTATGGAATTCCTGCTTGGTGTCGTCTCGCTTATAGATGACGATCATCACGCTCAACAGGTACGGGTTGTGCGCGATTTGCCGCAGGTAGCGGTCAGGCAGATGGCGGTTGTGAAGGGTAGGCAGGATATATGAGAGGAATTCTTCCGCCTCGGCTTCGGTCAGATAATAGTCCACAAATTCGTGGATGTGATGAAGCGTGAGGTCTACTGTCTGGATGACGGGCAAACCGAGGTCGAGTCCGCCGTCGTAATCGCTATCGCGACTGGTGACGACGATGCGTTGCGGCGCATGCGAACTGTGCAGCCATGCCCGCAACTGGTCAATCTGGATTCCCTTACGATCACCGAGTTCGCTCAGGCCGTCTACATACAGGGTGATCTTGCCTTGCGCGATCAGCTTGAGGGGGTCAGATTCCAGCGACCACTGGCTGCGGATAAATTGAGCGAGCGACAGCCCATCTTCCCATCGCGTGAGCTTGAGGTAGAAGGGTAAGGGCGCGATGCCGGAACTGGCGCGGTGGTTGTGTGCGCTTTCCAGCGCCAGATGGTTCAGGGTGGTGGTTTTGCCCGTGCCTGCTCCCCCGACCAACATACAGCGCGGGTGCGTTTCCAGTACATCGTAGATGCCTTTGAAGGTGCGCTGTTCGGCGGCGGCGTGGCTGTTTTGCGGGTCATGCACCAGTTGGAAATGTCCCTGCATATTCCATGTTTTGGCGAACACAGGCTGCGGGCGCATCGGCTCATCTTTTTCTTGTCGGTTGATGAGCGTGAAAGGTTCGAGATATTCGATCACCCCGCGCCGGGTTTCGAGGTCGGCAATGAGTGAGTTAACATACCGGGCTTCGGGCGTGGGGAGGTTCTGCGCCTGATCGGAGAACCGCGCCTGAATGGTTTCGATCAGAATGTTTAGATGTTCTTCGTAGTCATCCGGGTCTTGCCAGTGGCTGAAATCCACATACTGGCTGCGCTCGATGACCAGCGGCCAGTCGTCTTTCTTGGGGATGGGGTGCAACAGAACCGGGAAGATGATACGATCTAGGCGATCAGCACGGGCAAGTTCGCGCTGGCAATAACGAGAGGCGATGTATTCGGGGCTGATGACAGCGATAACAGCCGCACATTCGTTAACAGCATCTTGCAGGCGATCTAGCCAGTCGTCGCCGGGGGCAATGTCCAGCCGATCCATCCAAACATTAATACCCGCATTTTTGAGGTCGGCTGCCAACCGCAACGCAAATTCAACTTCGACACTCCGATAGCTTAAAAATATGCGTTTGCTATCTGGTTGAAGGGGTGGTTGCAGCGGCATTTCTAGACTGCACCTTGGTTGCTATAGTTGGCGACGAGTTTGTTTTAAGTTTATTTGCGCTTGATTCTTATGGTAGCGGATGAAACCCAAAAAGACAATATTACAGGAGTAAAATGTAGGGATACAGCACGTCTGCAATATAACATTGGCTATTACAGAATTTATTTTTCACAAATATGGTGAGAGGTTTATTGAGAATGTAGCAGGATATTATTGGAAAATGTAATATTTCTCTGTTCAATTGTAAAGT
>CAIVEA010000570.1 GCA_903904765.1 uncultured Chloroflexota bacterium | reverse complement strand
TTGCGGACGGTGGCTGCATTCTGAATCTCGATGATGTGTCGCTGCTCGGCAAGCTTCCGCGCATCCCCGAGTGCCTCAGCTTCCGCTACAACCCCGGCACACGCCGCAGCGGGAACACCATCATCGGCAACCCCGCCGAAGCCAAGTTTGGCCTCAGCCACGAGCAGATTCTACCCGCTTACCGTCAGGCGCAAGCGTTCGGCATCCAGCACTTCGGCCTGCATGCCATGATCGTTTCCAACGAGCGCGACTACCGTTCGATGGTCGAAACCACCCGTATGCTGCTGGCGCTGGCTGCTGACGTGCAGGCCGAACTGGGGCTGCGTTTCGATTTCATCAACATCGGCGGCGGGTTAGGCATCCCTTACCGCCCTGAAGACCCGCCGCTGGACATTCGTGCGCTCGGTAGCCAAGCCAATGCCCTGTTAGCCGCCTTCCGCGACCAGCACGGCACATCCCCCGCGCTGTACACCGAAAGCGGGCGCTACATCACCGGCCCGCACGGTGTCCTTGTCACCCGCGCCATCAACCACAAACACACCTACCGCCACTATGTCGGCGTGGATGCGTCCATGTCCGCGCTCATGCGCCCCGGCATGTACGGCGCATATCACCATATTGATGTGTTCGGCAAAACAGGCGGCAACCTTCAAACGGTGGACATCGTGGGTTCACTCTGCGAGAATAACGACAAGTTTGCCATACAGCGCCCCCTGCCCCCCATCGAAGAAGGAGATTTACTCATCATCCACGACACCGGGGCGCACGGTCACGCGATGGGCTTCAACTATAATGGGCGATTGCGTCCGCAGGAGCTTCTATTGCGACAGGACGGACAGGTGGAGCGCATCCGCCGCGCCGAAACACTGGATGATTACTTCACCACGCTCGATTGTGAGCCTATGCCATTCCACCCGAATCCCTAATTCCGAAACGGTTTGAACCTCATGCCACGACTGGAACCAACACCCGAACTGATCGCCGCTGTACTCCAGCGCATTCCCGAAGGCTTGCTCCGCAACGACCTGCTCTGTCAGCGCATCCGTCTTGACCGTTCCAACAGCGATCAAATGATCGGAGAGTTGGTCGGGCGCGACGGCGAATACTGGTATGACCGCACCCGCCTGACGCTGGAACAAGTGCGCGAACTCGTCCTATGGGCGCGTCCGGTCTATCCCGAAACGAGTACATCTGGCCTGACGATTGTTGAGCAAATCGCCGCCCGCCAGCAAGAGTTCGCAGACGATCCCTCGCAACCCATCTGGGCGCAGTTGGCTCAAACCCCCGGTTACGCCACCCCGGAGGAACTTGCCCCCACGCCGGACATGCTGCCATTACTGGACACCCTGTTCACTGCGGGCGATCTGCGCCGCAGCGAGAACATCGTTTACGACCCGTTGCGAATCAGCATTCGCAGCGCCCGCCTCATTGCCGCCCGCACCCGCCTCGCACCCGCCCGTGAGCAGCTGATTGCCTTCCTGCGCGAACAACCGGGTGAAACTGCCCGTCAGGATGATCTGTATACGCGCTTCGGCAAAGCCGTCATCACCGAACTGCTGGAATCAGACGAATTCCACCCCTTCCACATGAAAAGCAGCGCCAGTGGCCGCCCGACCACATGGGTACGCATGGGCGGCTCCGACCCGGCGGCCGCGCAAAAAGCCGCCGAAACCGCCCTCAGCGGATCATGGGAAACCGCCCTGCAAAAATCGGGGAACGTGGTGCGCCCCGGCGCAAAGGACGGCAAAACAGCACGATTGCGCGTGCTGGCGCGGACGTATACGTTGAACAGTGCGGCACAGCGGTTGAGCATTCGCCAGCAAACCATCGAACGTGCCATCCGCGAAGACCGTATCGCCGCCTTTGAAGACCCGGAAGGCCGTCTGCGCCTGCCCGCGGATACTGTCGAAGGGGCGCTAAACAACCCCGAATATGCCGAATACATCACCGCTTACGAGACCGTCCGCATCCACGATATTGCGCTGGTCACAGGCATGAACGACTCCACCCTGCGCCGCCGGATGCAAAAAGCCGGTATCCGCACCATGGAACCTCGATGGGGGCAAGTACGTGGTCAGTGGGATCTGCCGGACACTTTCCACGAATACCGTACTCTCCTCAATCAGATGGTCGAGGAAAACCGCGTCGAACGGCGCGAACAGCAGCGGCGCATGGAAGAAGAACGTGAGATGGAGCGCGAACAGCGGAATGAACTCCGCGCCCGACTGGTGGCAGCCTTCCCCACATGGCGGCACGAAGGCCGCGCCGACCAGCAGATCACGTTGCACGTCGGCCCGCCCAACAGTGGCAAAACCCACGCCGCGCTGGAAGCCCTCGTCAGCGCGGGCAGCGGTTGGTATCTTGCGCCGTTGCGCCTGTTGGCCTTCGAGATATTTGATCGGCTGAATCAGCGCGGTATCCCCTGTAACCTGCTGACCGGCGAAGAACATATCGCCATCCCCGGCGCACAGATCACCGCCGCCACAGTTGAGATGTTCAACGCCCACGACGGCAGCGAGTGCGTCATCATTGACGAAGCGCAAATGCTGGCAGATGCGGATCGCGGCTGGGCGTGGACACGCGCTCTGATGGAAGCTGAATCGCCAGAAATCCATATTATCGGCCCGCAGACCGCGCAAAGCCTGATTCAGCGCATGGCGGACTCGGCGGCCATCCCGATTCAGGTGATGGAACACGAACGCCTGACCCCCATCGAGATTTCCGAACGCCACTGGCCGCTGAGCGAAATGCCGCCGCGCACCATCCTCGTCGCCTTCTCGCGCCAGCTGGTATTGCAACTCAAAACCGAACTGGAGCGCATGAAACGCTCAGTATCGGTGGTCTATGGCAGCCTGCCGCCCGAAGTCCGCCGCAAGCAGGCTGACCGCTTCGCCAATGGCGAGACCGAAATCTGCGTTGCAACGGATGCGGTAGGTATGGGTTTGAACCTACCTGCCGATCATGTGTGTTTCTACGAAGTCGAAAAATATGATGGGCGCAATACGCGGGTACTGCTGCCTTCGGAAGTGCAACAAATCGGCGGGCGCGCCGGACGCTTCGGCCTGTCGACGGCGGGGCTAATCGGTGCGACCAACAAGCGCGACCTAAAGATCGTGCGCCAGTTGTACTACGAACCGGCGGCTATCCTCACCCATGCCCGCGTCGCCCCCACCGTCGAAGACCTCGAACTCATCCCCGGCACACTCTCGGACAAACTGCGCCAGTGGGCTTCGCTGCAATCCATCCCGGATTCGCTGCGCGGCGCGATCCAGACCGCCGACATGAGCGAACGCATCGAGTTGGCGAGCATGCTCACCGAGCGCGAAGTGAAATTGTTGGGGCTGGCAGCGGCGCTCAAGTTGGTGAACGCCCCCACCCGTAAGGACAGCCGTTCCTACTGGTATCAATGCACCCGCGCCATCCTGACCGACAAATCGCTACCGTTCCCGCCCGTCGCACCGAGGCAAATCACCAATACCATTGAACTAGACAGCATCGAATACTCGGTGGCCTGTGCCGATATTTACCTGTGGCTGTCGCAGCGATTGGAATTCAGCGCCTTCGCGCCCTATGCCAACGATGTGCGCCAGATGCGTACTGAATGGTCGCTCCAAATTGACGGTGCGCTGCTGCGGCGCATCAACACCATGCGCCGCTGTACCAGTTGCGGCGAACCACTGCCGCTGCACCACCGCTTTAGCATTTGCGACAACTGCTATCACGGGCGCACGGGCTACCACGACGAACTGGATGATCGCTAGGCGGCGGATAGACCCTCTGCACAAAAAAGGGCTGGCACGTCGGTCAGCCCCTACAACCTCGATTTTTCGCCTTCGCAAAGGGCCGCCTAAGCACCGTCCCTCATACGCGCTGGCGTTTTGGCTACCCCTGCGAATCAGCAGGGTTCATTTCCAGATACTCATCGCGCACGATGCTGCTGGCCGAAACACCGAGAATTTTGAGCATGTCCTGAATGCGGTCAGCCTTATTCTCGGCATCCGAACGCGACCATGTGCGGCTCTTGATTTCAAGGAACGGTTGCCCCATCTCCGGTTGCAACACGCGATCCAGATTGATGTAGAACAGCACGCCCTGATAGTGAATATGCCAGCGGCGGCGATCTTTTTGTAGCTCGCGTTCTTGCATCGGGCGGAAGTATTCGCGATAGAAGCGCAGCGGGCGATTCGCATCTGAGATGAAGCGCGAGTGCGAGAGCAAAATCGTGGAATGGAACTCGCGCTCTTTGGTCGGCAAGGTGAACGTCAGGCGGCTGCGTACCGACTTCACCTCGCCCTTTTCATCCAGTAGATCATCCTCACGATAGCGCAGGCGACCTTTAGCATCATCCTCAAACAGGAAATAGGTGTCGTACTGGCGGTAATGCACCTGCTTCAGGATATGAACATCCGGGTGCTGGAGCAGCTTATCCAGCACAGCAGTATCGTCCAGCGCGGCCTTCACCTGCACCTCGAAGCTCTCGCTCTGCGCCACTCCGCCGATCACCAGCAGTTTGCTCAACAAATCTTTCTGCTGTTCAGCGAGGAAAGCATCCACCTCACGCGCATAAGCACTGGCCTCGCGCAGCACCTCCGCCTCGTTTACCGTCAGCAGTTCCCGGTCACGCATCAGCCATTGCCCGTTGCACAGCACATGGCGCACATCAGTGCTTTTGCTGGCGTACACAATCCGCGAATAAACTGCGTTCTGGTCGCGCTGGAACTGCGGAACATTATGCGCCACATCCGCATCAATCGTGATGACATCCGCCAGTTTGCCCGCTTCGAGGCTGCCCGTCACATCACCGATGAACAGTGCTTCCGCGCCCATGCGGGTCGCCATCAGCAGCGCCTGTCTCGCAGGCAGCGCCGTCGGGTCATTGACCGCCGTCTTAGCGAGGATGGCCGCCAACCGTACTTCTTCCAGCATATCCAGATCGTTATTGCTGGCAGGGCCATCTGTGCCGATGCCCACCGTCAGCTTGTGTTCCAGCATTTGCATCACGGGCGCGATGCCCGATGCCAGCTTCAAATTGCTCGTCGGGCAGTGCGCGACGGTTGTCCCATGCTCGTGCATAATCCGCATCTCCGCCGGATTGACGTGAACGCAGTGTGCTGCCAGCACTTTCACATCCAGCAGGTTCGCCTCGTTCACCCACGGCACAACCGGCTTGCCATACAGCGCGTTGCTGTCATCCTGTTCCAGCTTAGTTTCGGCGATATGAATCAGGATGGGGACATCATACGATTTCGCCATTTCCGCGCATTCCCGCAGCATATCCTGCGTGGTCGAATACGGCGCATGGGGAGCAATAGCGGGCGTAATTAGCGGATGCCCGCGCCACTCCTCAATGAACCGCGCCGTATAATCCATGCTGTATTCGTAGGTTTCCGCATCTGGCGTGGGGAACTTCAGGATGGACTGCCCCAGCACGCCTCGCATCCCCGCCGCCGCCGTCGCCTTCGCCACCTCGCTCTCGAAATAATACATATCCGCGAAGGCCGTCACCCCGCTACGAATCATCTCCGCACAGGCCAGACTCGTCCCCAAGCGGCAAAATTCAGGGGTCACGAAATGTCGTTCGGTAGGCATCACATAGCCCATCAGCCACACATCCAAACGTAGATCGTCCGCCAGCCCGCGCAGAAGCGTCATCGGCACATGCGTATGCGCGTTCACCAGACCGGGCAAGATATACTGTCCCCGGCAATCCACTGTCTTTTCTGCCTGATACGCCGCCGCGATACTGTCGCTCGTCCCGACGGCGACGATCTTCGCCCCCTGAATCGCCACCGCCCCATCCGGCAGCAGATCAAACTGACGGTTCATCGTGACCACCGTGCCACCCGTCAGGATCACATCAACTTTTTCCATCTTTATAGCCTCCTGCCACCTAATCCGGCAGCGGTAACGACAAATCTGCGTAGCGCACCCTTAACGACCATCCCCCGCAGCACCAAGGATGACTCGCTCTGCATTACGATAATACACTTTTTCTAGCACATCGTCCGGCAAATACAGCCCGTACACCGCCCAGCGCCCTTGTGTAGGGACGGGTGACGTGCTGTAGTTGAAGTATTCGTCATCCGTTTCGAGAAAGCGATAGTAGCGCCGATAGGCATCCAGCCCCGGCCCCGCATCCGTGCCGAACAGAATCCGGTCGGCGTACTTCAGGAAGAAGCGCCGTGCCGCGTAAGGCTGCCGCCCCAATTCACCCATACGGGCGCTGGGGTCAACATAGAAGTTCGGGCAGCGGTCTAGCAAATCCCCCACCCACCCCAGATTCTCGGCATAGCAACCCACATGCGCCCCGATGAACGTGGTCTGCGGGTGGCGCTCCACCAGCGCCGCCAGATCGTTCATAATCGCCATAAACGGCGGAAATGGGGGGCTGGGGAACTGCCAGTCAGGATGGGCGTGCAATTCTTCCCAGCGTTCATTGGTCGCATCCACCGGATCGAAAAACGCCACCGGGTCAGCCACATGAATCATAACAGGCAATCGCAGTTCCGCCGCCGTCGCCCACAAGGGGTCGAGGCGGGCATCATTGACCCGCACCAGTGACCCGTGCTGATCGCACACATGCAGTCCCAGCGGTTTCCAGATTTT
>CAIVEA010000569.1 GCA_903904765.1 uncultured Chloroflexota bacterium | reverse complement strand
GGATACGCTCAAAGTTGATTGTGCTGGTACGGCGTACCATCCCGAAGACTTCGTAGCCTTTTGTGAGTAGAAACTCTGCCAGATAAGAGCCGTCCTGTCCGGTGATTCCGGTTATCAATGCACGTTTTTTCATCAGATTCCCAACTCCGGTTTGTAGAACACTAAGGCGGACAGTAAGGTTTGAAAGGGTATCACACAACGCCGATGAACGTTAGGTTAGACTCTTGTTCGACAATCGTTGAGGACATCGAGCAGCGTGTGTTCAAAGGGGATTTCGCAGTGCCAGCCAGTATGTGCTTTCAACTTGCCTGCATCACCTTGAATGATTGGGATGTCAGCGGGCATCATGCGCTGCGGGTCGGTATGAATTTGGATCGGCACAGTGCTGTTGGCGAGCAGGGTGTCTAGCAAATACTGGATGGTGTACACCTGCCCGGAGGCGATGTTATAGACATCCCCCGGTGTGCCTTTTTCCATGATGAGGCGGTAAGCGCGTACCACGTCGCGCACGTCGGTGAAGTCGCGCTGCGCGGTCAGGTTGCCCACTTCTACGATGGGCGGTTTCTGCCCAGCTTCGATACGGGCGACCTGTATGGCAAAATCCACCGCTACGAATCCTTCACTTTGACCGGGGCCACAGTGATTGAAGGGGCGGGTGCGGAGAATGGGTAGTTTGTGGCTAAGGAAATATTGCAGCCCTAGCAAATCCTGTGTGACCTTGCTCACACCGTAGGGATTGGTGGGGCGCAACGGCTGATCTTCGCGGATGGGCAGAAATTCCTGCGCGACGGGGCCGTAAATTTCGGCGGAACTGATGACCAGCAGACGCGGACGAATGTTCAGCGTGAGGCAGCCGAGGATGAGATTCAACTGGGCGCGAATATTATTTTCGAGCGTGTCCCACGGGATAGCGAACGAACGGCGCGGAGAAGCTTGCGCTGCCAAATGGTAGATGTGATCGGGTTGCACGGTTTCGAGCAGCGCACGGACGGCAGATTCGTCTTTAAGGTCGAGCGCGTGGCCTGTTACACCGTCCGGCGTGCGTTGGGTGTAATCGAGGATAGTTCCGTGCAGTTCGGCGGTGGGGTCAACAGCGCGGAGGTGTGCGCTCAAGTGTTTACCGACAAACCCACCTACGCCTGTAATCAGAATACGCACTATGCCGATTCCTCTCGCTGCCGATTGTTCAAATGTGCATTATAGCGAATGGGTACACTTTTCCTCTAGCCTGAGCCATCGGGATAAGGCACAAAGAAAGTACGATCTGGCGCGGCGACCACATCTCCCGCTGCGCCGCCTTTCAATTCCACCGTTCCGATCCGGTCACGGTAGGTCGCACCGTCCGCGAAGGTGATGAAGAAGTTATAGAAACCGTCCGGTATCAGGATAGTGTTGGAGGCGCTGCCGCCGTGCTGCTGGTCGAGGATTTGCTGTGTGCCGAAGGGTAGGTTGGAGTGGTCGGCATCATCTGGCGGGCTGCTGACGGCAAATTCCCGCGTGCCCTCGATGCCATTGCTGAATGCCAGCCCTAGTGACTTGTCCGCGCCGCTGCTTGTGTTGATGAAGCGAATGTGCGGTGTATTGCCCGTGTATAGTACTTCGTTGTCGCGGACGATCAGATAGGTGGTCTGATTAGTGGCTGGATACAAGACGATGGTGTAGCGTGCATTTGCTTCAAATGAAGCATCAGTGCTGGCGATGGTGGTGCCGTCCTGTTCGGCCTGCAACGTGAAATTGCGCGGCGCAACGGGGATGAAGTCGCTGCCTGTACCACTATTGACCACTGTAGGCTGAGTGTTGTTGTTCAGGCTGAAGGCGATCGGTGTGCCTGTAGTAGCGTTGATGTAGCGGATGAGCGTCGTCCCCGTTGTGCCCCCTGCGGTTGCGCCCGTATTTTGCCCTACATTGTCGCTGATGACCAACGGCGGCGCGTCTAGCTGCCCCGTAACCAGATACAGATAACTGCGCCCCGCATCCAGAATGACATCTTCAGCTGTTTCGACGTTTTGCTGGCTTGTGAGAAAGGTCAGGGAATAGCGGGTGGCGATCAGGTTTGTGGTACGCGGCAGTTCACCATAATACAGTTCGTTGATCCCTTCGAGCGTCTTGCCGCCAGCTGTGACAAGGACACTATTGAATTGCGGTAGCGTGTTCATGAAGGCGATTCGCGCCATACCTGTTTCCGTCGGGGTCAGGTCTTGGGAGAATGCGATTACGCGCAGGGCGGCAGCTTCGCCCATGATGACCAGCGTACTCGGTACGGCATCCAGCACGAGTTCCTGCTGAAGCAGCGGCGCGGCGGTTTTTGGGTCGCTTCCGGTGGTGTAGAGTGCGAAGGTGTGGTTGCCGCTGGCAATTTCACGGTACTCGGTAGGCCGTCCGTAGCGCACACCTGCGTTCAATGGCACATCGTCCATATACACGTCAAAGGATTCCAAAATCTGCGCTGCGTGGATCAGTCGTATGCTGCTGCGTTCCGGCGCAGATTTGGTGATTCCAGTAATTGTGACCTGTTCCGGCGTGCCGCTGATGATTTCGATGTGTTGTTGCTGGGCTTGCAGCGACAGGCTGAACTCGGTCAGCATGGCCTCGCCGCTGTGGAGCGTAAGCGTTTGTTCGCCAGCGGACAGCGGTTTGGTGTCCGCGCTCGTCCCCGGCTGAAGTTCCGGCACGAGTAGCGAACCATCCGCTGTCGAGAGGCGCACCGGTTGAGTGAGTGCATTCACCAGCGTGATCGCACTTTCGCCTGTGTTCAGCGCGATTTGCGTTTCGGGGAGCGTCAGAAGTTGCAGGCTGTCCGCCTGTCCGGTGATGATGAGCAGCAGCGATTCGCCACCAGTTAGCGTGAGCATGGACTGTGCGAGAGGTGTGTCGTTGGGATTGCTGCCGCTGAGAAGCACCTTCAGCGGGTATTCGCCCGCTTCTAAAGGAGTCGGTTCGCTGGCTTGCCCCGCGTCGAGATTGGTGGCAATCGCGTTGAATCCGGCGTAAATCGTCAGTGTGGATGCTTGCGGCGCGGCGTGAATGACGCGCAGATGCGCTGGCGGCGGCACAGCGGTTGGGACGGTGGTCGGGCGGCTGTCGCGGGTGGGGGCAGGCGTATTGGTGAGCGCAAGTGTGGGCGGGAGCATTTGAGTGGGCACGGCAGCAGGTGTGCCGGAACACGCCCCCAAGATAACGATCAGAGCTATTCCGAACAACATTTTGATACGCATCATAGCCATGTTCCCTCCTGTGCTGCCTGTGTGTATTGTACAGCGGGTCGGAAAGGCGTACATGAACGAAAAGTCCTGCGACGCATGCAGGACTTTTCTTGTTAGCGTTGAATAACTGGAAAGTTTAGCGCGGCTGTACCGAGCCAGCCGGAACCCATCCGCGCACAAAGTTAGGTAGTTCGATGTAGCTGAATGTGCCATCCGTGAATAGCAGATCCGCTTCTTGATTCTGGAACACAATCGGTAGCCCATCGGCACTGCCACCGGGCGAACCCGTCATCTGCACCAGCGAGTCTGTCACGCGAATAGGGATACGCTGTTCGGTGACGGAGGGTGCGATTGTGGGCGCAGGCGTGGCATTGGTGGGAACTGCGCCACCCGGCACAACTGTCAGCGAGATTTCCGCAACACCATCTGTCAGAACGGGTGACACATCCGTCAGCGACACGGTTCTCCCATTTATGGAGACGCGGACGAAACTGGCCTGATCGGTCTGCGCGGCGATCCAGCCTTCGATGTTCTCAAAACTGACTTTGAGCCAGCGTGCATCCGGTGAACGACCACTGACGATCAACTGGGTGCCAGTGGGAATTTGTGCCAACACTTCCGAAGCCGCGTCCGCATTCCGGCGCAGGTTCAGGTTCGAGCCGGCGTTGAGAACCACTTCTGCGATATAGGCGTTCCTCGCTGGATTCGCAGTGGGCATCGCCACCGAAACTTCTCCCGTGACGACTTCGCCGCGAGTGGTTTCCAGTTCGATCTTGAGCAGCCCACGCGATTCCATTTCTTGCAACTTGATGGAGCGATCACGGTAGGTGTAGCGAATATAGCTGGCGTTCACCCAGCCCGTGACCACGAAGCCTTCGGGGGCACTGTACTGGACATACACCCAGTTGCGGGCTTCATTCATGCCGAGGAACAACATCACCGTGTCATTCGGAACACGCGCCAACACTTCGGAGTTTACATCTGGTGTGCGGCGAATGTTCAGATTGGTGCCGGGGTTCATATCGAACACAATTGCGCCGACACCATTCACCGGCAGCGGCGGCGGGGTCACGATCGTCTGTTCCGTGCCGCCGGGCAGATTACCGGGGACAGTGGGCAGCGCAGCGAGGCGGACACGTTCGCCGCGTGCATTACGCACGTCGAGGAACAGAGCATTCGCCCATGCGCTGATGCTGCCGCCATCCGGCGTGACGTAGCTCACATTAATCCACGTCTGGTCGGGAGCTAAATCCTGTTTGCCATCAGTCAGCAAGCTGGCAGGATCAACATATTCATAGCCTTCCGGCGCGTTGGGTGTGGCGCTGTTCGGGATGGGTTCGATAGCTCCTTGACGACCATTGACCGCCAGAATAGTGTTCGGCGGGACGGTTGCCAGCGAGAGCGCATCCGAACTGGGATACTGGCGTAATTGCAAGTTGCGATCGGCGTTCATGTTGAAAACGCGGGCGGTGAAGCCAGTGCTGCTCACAGGTGCGGCGGGTATAGCCGTAGGCTGTGCTGGAGCCGATTCGGGCGGCGGCGCGACGGTGGGTTGCGGGACGGCAGTCGGTTCGACAGCGGGCGCAACCGTCGGCTGAACTGCGACAACTGCGGCGGCAGCACCGGGGGCACTGGCGATGCTCTGGACAAGTCTGGTAGGCGCAACAATCAGGCTGGGCGAACCAGCGATGGTGATCGCCAGCAGATCGTAGTACACGCCGCCGTACAGGGTTTGTTCCGCACCGGGCGTACCGTTCAGCGCAATCGAGCCAATGGTCGGCGCGAAGTCCAGCGAGGCCGAGGCGCTACCGCTGGTGACATCCGTTGCCACAACAGTTCCATCCGGCAGTGTGGCGCTGGCGCTCTGTCCCACGAGGCCGTTGATGAGGCTGGCACGCGCCTGCGACGGGCTGATGCTATCAATGTTATCCACAAACACGCCTAGCCCCGCATTGGCAGGCGCGCCGATGGCGGCTACTGTGACGGCTTTGCCCGCTTCGACAGTGACGCTGCTGCTGAGCAGGTTCTGTTCGGTTCCGGCAGCGCGGATGCTAACTTCGTAAGTGCCGGGAGCTACTGCGACATGGGAGGTGTAGCCGCCCAGCGCCAGATTGGGCGCGAACAGCGTGCCGTTCACCGTCACATCCACCGCAGGCGCACCGTCAATACCGTGCATCACGCGCAGGAAACCCGCCGCACCGTTGGGGCGCGTGGCCTGCGTGAGAGTCATCACCGAAGGGCTATCCGGCGCACCGTAGACCAGCAGAATGACCGATGTGCCGCTGCTGAGGCTGACACCGTTGGCGGTCAGCAGGGGCGCGGAGGCGCTACCGCCGCTGGCAGTCAGTGCGAAATCGTAAGCATAGGACGGGACATCCAGTGTGCCAGCTTGCACGCCGTAGGATAGGCCGGGGATGACCGGACGACCATCGGTCAAGAGCAAATCCACATCGGATGCACCGCTGATGGCATGAATGGCGGTCAAACGCGCTTTGCCCAAATCCAGCGGGTTCAAATCATCGTTGTAAACCAAAAAGCTAGGCGGGTTGGCAGATGCCGCGACCAGCGTCAGAGCCGCACCATCGCCCGCGCTGACCACCTGCTGCCACAGTACATTAGTCGCATCGGCTGGTGTGACGGTCACTTGATGATCGCCCGCAGGCAGGCTGGCGTAGGTGGTGGCGCTGCCGAAGTTCAGGTTACGGGCGGTCAATTGCCCATCCGTATAAATATCTACTGCTGAAGCGCCGGGGATAACGTGGACAAAACGGATCATTGCCGTCCCGCCCTGCGCCATAACCGCGCTGCTGCCGATGGCAAGCATGAGAGCTAACACAGCAAAAACTGCGATACTCCGTCTCAATTGCTCTTTCATAGCTCCTCCTCGTATTTCCTGAGCGCATCAGTTGGGGTGCAAACACTTATTTTGCCCGCACCCCGATTATTTCGCTGGTGAGTCCGACTAGGTGCCTTCTTGCCACTGACTGAGGTATTCGGCCTGTTCCGGGGTGAGGAGGTCAATCTTCACACCCAGAGCTTCCAACTTCAGGCGGGCAATTTCTTTGTCCACATCTTCGGGAATGGTGTAGACGTTGGGCGACATATTCTTGGCGTTCTTGACCATGAATTCCGCACCCAGCGCCTGATTCGCAAAGCTCATGTCCATCACGCTGGCGGGGTGGCCTTCGGCGGAAGCGAGGTTAATCAGGCGGCCTTCACCGAGCAGGTAGACCGACTTGCCGCTGACCTTGTATTCTTCCACGAAGGGGCGCACCAGACGGGGCTTGCCGCCCAGTTTTTCCAGCGCGGGGATGTTGATTTCGACGTTGAAGTGTCCCGAATTGGCGAGGATTGCGCCGTGCTTCATGCGGGTGATGTGATGTTCGTCAATCACGTTCTTGTCGCCCGTCGCGGTGATGAAAATATCACCGATGGCCGCCGCATCGCTCATGGGCATCACGCGGAAGCCATCCATCACGGCTTCCAGCGCACGCAACGGGTCTACTTCGGTGACGACCACGTTCGCGCCCAGACCACTGGCGCGACTGGCGATACCACGACTGCACCAACCGTAACCCGCTACGACCACCGTGCGACCTGCCAGCAGGATGTTGGTGGCGCGGATGATGCCGTCCATCGTACTCTGGCCCGTGCCATAGCGGTTGTCGAACAGATGCTTGGTGTTGCTGTCGTTCACCGCGATGATGGGGAACTCCAGAGCGCCTTCCTTCGCCATCGCGCGCAGGCGGATCACGCCCGTCGTGGTTTCTTCTGTGCCGCCCACGATGTCCGTCAGAAGTTCGCGGCGGGTCTTGTGAATCACGCTCACGAGGTCAGCGCCATCATCCATGGTGATGTGTGGCTTGTGGTCGAGCGCGGCCTTGATGTGTTCGTAATAGGTGCTATTGTCTTCACCCTTGATAGCGTAGACCGGAATTTCGTAGTTGGCGACGAGCGAGGCAGCCACGTCATCCTGCGTCGAAAGCGGGTTGGAAGCGCACAGCACAACATCCGCACCACCCACCTGCAAGGTGTGCATCAGGTTGGCGGTTTCGGTGGTCACATGCAAGCAGGCCGAAATACGCATGCCTTGCAGCGGCTTTTCTTTGGCGAAACGTTCGCGGATGGCACGAAGGACAGGCATTTCCTGCTCCGCCCATTCGATGCGGTAACGACCTCCGGTGGAGAGGTCGAGCTGTTTTACGTGATGTTCTACGGTCATGTCTACTCCTCAAAGGCCCTGTGGGCTGTGAAAACGGGCGAATTCTATCATACGATGGATTCGGATAGATGCTGCATTATCCGGCGTTTGCTCTACGCTTTACGCTTTTACTGAAATGGATAGGCGATCCAGCAGGCCGTCGTCGGCATACTCGCTGCGGAATCGTTCGATGAATTGCGGCACAGTGAAGTGGTGGCTTTGCGTCCCCACTTGTTCCAGTGCGTAGGTGGCACACAATGAGCCGACCTGCGCCGCCAGCGTCAGTGGCCAGTTGACCGCGATGCCGCGAATGAACCCGGCGCGGAAGGCATCCCCGCCGCCAGTGGGGTCTTTAATCGTTTC
>CAIVEA010000568.1 GCA_903904765.1 uncultured Chloroflexota bacterium | reverse complement strand
GCGGCGAAACGCTCCGGCTTGAACGCCTCCGGCTCATCCCAGTAACTCGGGTGATGGTGCATCACATAAGGACTCATCACCAGCATACTGCCCTTCGGGATGGTATAACCGCGAATCTCCATCTCGGCAGTGGTCAGGCGGGTGATAATCCACGCGGGCGGGTACAGGCGCATAGCCTCCCGCACCACCTGTTCGGCAACCGTCAAGTGAGGCAGATCGGCAAAGGTCGGCGCACGTCCTTCTAGCACGCGCTCAATCTCCTCGCGGAGTTTCGCCTCCGCGTCGGGATGCTGCGCCAGCAGGTAGAACGCCCAGCTCAGCGCGTTAGCGGTGGTTTCGTGTCCGGCGATGAACAGCGTCATGGCTTCGTCACGCACCTGTTTGTTGCTCATCTGCCCGCCGTCATCCTCATCCGCCGCCATTAGCAGCATCGAGAGGAGATCGCCGTTATCCTCGTTGGTCGCCCGCCGTGCCTGAATGATCTCGTTAATCGTCTCGTCTAACAGCCGCGCCGACTGCTGACGCAGGCGGTTGGTGGGCGTGGGAACCCATTCCGGCAAATACAGCGGATGCGTCAGGCGGTGCATGGTCGCTTCCAGCCCCACCGTGATCGCGCTGCCGATGACATCCGCCTCGCTGCTCACCTCACGGTCAAACAGCGTCTTGCCCACGATTCGCATGGTCAATTCCATCATGTCGTGCGCCAAATTGCGCTGTTCACCCTGCTGCCATGTGTCCGCCAACCGTCCAGCGTAGTCCACCATCACATCGGCATACGAAGCGATGCGCCGCGCATGGAAAGCGGGCTGCACCAGTTTGCGCTGGCGCTTGTGGAACTCCCCTTCGCTGGTCAGCAGACCGTTGCCGATGGCTTTACGGGTAGCACGTTTCAGTGCAGGGGTCTTTTCCACCTGATCGGGATGTTTGACCAGCACCATCTGAATATCGTCGGGATGGTTCAACTGGTACACGCGGCGGTTGCCGATTCGGGCGATATAGGCCAGATCACCGTACTGATCGCGATTCGTCGTCAGGAACTCAATTTGCTGCTGCTGGAATGACCGGACATTCCCGAACAAGCCTTTGACGGGCGGCCCCGGCGGGGTTTTGAGTACCATCGTTCACCTTTTATAGACAACTAGCCTGTTTATAGACACTGTGTACAGAATCACGATACGATCAATGCGGGTTTCTGTCAACAGGTCGCACATCAGAAACGCATTAGAAGCCGGTTTTTGCCTTGCTACCCTTCGCCCGCTGTATACCGCGATCCGATGACCACGGCGCATAGGGAGCCATCGTCAGTTCGCACAGCGCCAGCAGCGGCGTATCATAATTCACGCGCCACCCGGCAAAATCCTGCCACGCCTGATCGAAATCGGCCTTCAGCGGCACGCCCGCCGCCGCCAACTCTTTACACGCCTCGTCAAACTCCTCGCGGGTGATGCTGATCGGCTGATCGGGAAAATGCGGGTCGGGATGATATTCGATGCGGAAAAAAATCCGAGATATGCCGCAGCGCCACAAAACCAGCGCGGATGCACAACTGCGCTTCCGGGCTAGGCGGCATATCCACCACTGCCGTCACCAGCGCCGCCGTGTCCATCACACAGCCTGCCGCCGTAATCCACGAGCGATCCGGTTGCGGCGAACGGAAAAAGTTAATCGCCGAAAGTGAGGTGTGGCTCTCGTCAATCTCCGCGAACCACACTTCCCACACCTCCCATAGTTCCGACAGATATTCCAACCCGCGAACGCCATGAGCGCGGGTAATCAGCGTGACAGCCGAAGGCGGCGAGTCGGCGCGGACTTCGAGCAG
>CAIVEA010000567.1 GCA_903904765.1 uncultured Chloroflexota bacterium | reverse complement strand
TCGTCACTTCATCGAAAAGAGTGAAGCGGGCAATCAGGTGTCAGGTGAATTAGCTGGAAAGGTTGAGGATCATGGCTGATATAGAACGGCTTCTGCTGGACGAAGATGATCTCTATCGGCACTGGCACTCCGGTTCTGAACGTATCACGGGTGGCGATAGCCTCGCCACGCTGTTGACTCAGGGTTGGCAAATCAGGTCGCTTGTGTTCGAGGATATTTTCTACTGTTCCGGTTCACGCTCCGTTCATATCTACCATTTTGAGTTGCTCCGGTTGGGCGAGTCGGTTGCCATCAGCGTGCATGGCAACCCGTATGTAGACCGCGTGATTGCCACCCACCGCCTGCGCGTGGTGCAGGTGGATCGCGGACGTGCGCCGCGTGTCGCCCTCAATCAACTGTTGAAGCAGTCCGCGCTGGACGGGATTGATCCCGCCGAGCGTGAAACGATCGAAACCGAAGTTGTGTCGGTGCGCGTGCGTGCTTAACTCGCAGGCGCAGACAGCCTAATCATGTCCAGCGCGAAGGGCAGGTGCGGGCTTGTGCCCGGCACAGCCAGCGAGAACGAGTCGAAGTTGGTGACGTACAGCCGCGTCCCGTCCGGCGCGGCATCCACATCACTTGCGCCCCGGAACAGCCCCGCAATATAGTCGATCTGTCCATCTGCCACGCGCACGATGCCGTTTTGCTCCAGCGCAGCCGCGTAGATCGTGCCGTCTGCCAGCACAGTCACACCGTCAAATCCCGGTGCGTTCGGCCTGTCGCCATGCTGATACAGCAGTGTGCTGCTCTTGTCCGCCAGCGCCACGCTGTAAATCGTGTTGGCGAGTCCGTCGGTGATGATGATGGCCTGCTTGGTCGCATCATAGGCGAGTCCAGTGGGTTCGTAGCTTTTCACGCCGTCCAGCGCGGGCGGTGTCCACCACAATTCGCCTGTGCCATCCGGTTGGAAGCGCCACACCTCATCCCGTCCGCGATCACTGACGTACACGTTGTTCTCGCCATCTACCGCAATATCATCCACTGCAATGAACCCGCGCTCGTCGGGTTGGGTGGCGAACACGCTAATTGTGCCGTCGGCGGTCATGCGCTGAATCTGCCCGCCACTGGTGCGCGGGTCGGCATCTTTTTGATCCACGATGTACAGGCTGCCATCCGTGCTGAACGCCAGCCCCGCCACTGATCCAATCGCATCGGTAGAACCCGGCACTTCGTTGGCCTGTCCGTCCGTGCCGATTACCCACAGCGTTCCGGTCTTGTAGCTGCCGGTGTACACGCGGTCATCCGGCGCGACGGCTACCGCAGCGGGGTAAGCCTCCGAACCGGGTAAGACGGCATATTCGCTCACGGTCACGTTGGCGCTCAAGGCGACGGCGTTCCCGCGTGGTTCGGCGTTGATCGAGCCGACAATGAGGAACAGCGTGATGGCGATCAGCAGCGCGAGAATCCCGCCGAAAATGAGAAAGAAGATCAGGATGCGCTGACCGCGCCCCAGACGTTGAATGTTTTGCAGCATATCGTCAATCT
>CAIVEA010000566.1 GCA_903904765.1 uncultured Chloroflexota bacterium | reverse complement strand
CTGATAGCATACAGGCTGTTGCCGATGCACTTTTGTCGGCGGTGTCCTGTCCTGCCGTCCTTGTGGTCATCAATCCCACGTCGTTGACAGTGACGCTCTATCCTACGATGGGCTTTGAACCCTCC
Source organism: uncultured Chloroflexota bacterium (assembly GCA_903904765.1). The sequence goes on along the minus strand of CAIVEA010000566.1, from coordinate 8,260 downwards.
CATTCGCTGCGTCAGTGGCTATATAACCCGCAGGCGTGGTTGCTATGGCAGGGGTGGGATGCGCCGTATGTGCTGCAAGCTGCTGCACCGCTGACCGGGCTGGAAAGCGAAGGATCGGCGCTGCTCATCCCGCTGCGTGGCGGGAAGGCGGTGAATGGGCTGTTGTGGTTACAAGATCAGACGCGACCGGAGGAGAGTATCGCGCTGTTGGCTCAGTTGGCGGCGGCGCGGTTGCATTTCCTCGATTCCCATTCTGGTTGGGATATGTTGATGGTTTCCGTCAACGAATTCAACCGGGGCATCATGCAGGCCACAACCGAGGAGGCGCTGTGGGAAACCGCGCATGAGCATCTGAACCTGCTTTTTGATGCCGGTTTTTTGCGGGTGGGCTTGTGTGATTCCGCCCATACGGTGATCGAATGCCCGATTATTTCTGAGTATGGGATTGCCCAGCCGTCCGACACCCTGCCATTGGAAGGGATTGACCGGGCGCTGGTGATGAACGCGGTGCCGTTGCTTTTCCGCAATTTGCTGGACGAAACCCCGCGTTTGCAGGCACTCGGCGTAGACCCGGATTTGCTGCAAGCCGATCATGTGTCGTGGTTGGGCGTGCCGTTGCGAAACCGTATGAACGAAGTCATCGGATTAGTGACTCTGGGCAGCGATTTGCCCGATCATTTTGGCGAACCGCAACTGGCGCTGCTCATGCTTGTGGCGGTGCAGTTAGGGCAGGCGATTTCTGCGCTGCGTCTGGTACAAGCTGATGTAGATCGTCGCCGCGTGGTGAGTACTTTTGTGGATGTCAGCCGTGTGGTGGCTTCCACGATGGATGATGCGGAGGTGATGGAGCGCATTCTGGAGCAATTGGAACGGTTGCTGGAATTTGACCGCGCCACCATCCTCATGCCTTCGTCAGAGGAGCCATATCGCCTTTTTGTGGCAGCCAGTCTGGGGCAGAATCGCGCCGCGCTCGGTCATGTGACGCGGGTACACGAGGATGATATGCTGGCACAGGTCATCCAGTCGCAACAGCCGGTACATCTGCTGGATGCGCTGATGACCCCGCTGTGGGATGCTCATCTGGCGGCGGCTGCGCCCGAGACTCGCTCTTGGATCGGGCTGCCGATGCTGGTGCAAGATCGGGTGATCGGTCTGATGACGGTGGAAAAGTCGCGCCCCGGTTTCTATAACGAAGCCGAGGTGAATACCGGTTTTGCGTTGGCGCGGCAGGCTGCGATTGCCATCGAGAACGCCCGTTTGTTGGCGGAATCGCAGGCTGCGCTGAAGGCGCTCGATCAGCGCGCTCGCCGTCTGGCGCTGCTCAACCGCCTTTCTGGGGCGCTTGGCACATCGCTGAACCGTCAGACGATTGTCAGCACGGCGGTGCAGGAATTGTGTGAACTGTTCGCCGCCCATTCCGGCGCGATTGTGCTGATGAATGAGAATGAGGGGACGGCGGTAGTATCGGCTGCCTATCCTAATGCCGACCTCGCCGATGTGCCCGTACACATCGGCGCACAATCGTTTCTGGCGCGGTTGCTGCGTGGCAACCGGGCGGTAACGGTGGTCGAGCAGGAAGTAGACCCGGCGGCGTTCTGTGTGTTACCGGATGTGATGCCTTCGTCAGCGTTGCTGGTTCCGTTAATTGCCCGCAATACCCCGATTGGCTTTTTCGCGCTGTACCGCGATGCTTCCGGTCAGCCGTTTGCCGCTGATGAACACGAAACTGCGATGACGGTGGCCTCACAGATTGCACTGGCCATCAACAACGCGCAGTTATACGAGCAGGCGATTGACTCCAACCGCTTGAAATCCGAATTCCTCGCCAATATGAGTCACGAACTGCGGACACCCTTGAACGCCATCATCGGCTACAGTGAATTGTTGCTCAGTCAGGTATATGGCGAGTTGAACAATAAGCAGGTTGATCGTTTGGTGCGTGTCAATACGGGCGGCAAGCACCTGCTGGAACTCATCAACGACATGCTCGACCTGTCGCGTATCGAAGCTGCGACAATGGAACTGCATTTCGCTGACCTGTCCATTTCTGAAGTGTTATACGAGGCGTTGGCGGACATCACGCCCCAGTCCGATACGAAAGGGCTGGAACTTCAGGTCAAGCTCCCTTCCGATTTGCCCGTTTTGCGTATAGACCCCCAGCGTATGCGGCAGGTGTTCACCAACTTGCTGGATAACGCGGTGAAGTTCACAACGCATGGGCATGTGAGTGTGGAAGCGCAAATCACCATCATTCAACAGGAATTGGCGATTTCTGGTCGCGTGCCGCCGACGACGGTCAAAGTAAAAGATGGGAGCTGGGTGGCGATCACGGTGGCGGATACGGGCATTGGCATTCGTCCCGAAGACCAGCAAATTGTCTTCGACGCATTCCGTCAGGTAGATGGCTCGAGTATGCGGAAGTACGAAGGCACTGGACTCGGTCTGGCGATTTCGCAGCGGCTGGTGAACATGCACGGTGGGCATCTGTGGGTGGAAAGCATCGTCGGGCAGGGTAGTTCGTTCACAGTGCTGTTGCCTGTGCAGCACGCAGATGCTGTGCCTTTGCCGGTCGAGTCCTTCATTGTGCCGAATCGTCCGCTGGTGATGGTGATTGACCATGATTCGGCTGTACTTCAGCAGGTTCAGGATTACATCAACCGCGATCAATATCAGGTGATGGGGACGACCAGCCCTGCTCAGGTGATGGAATTGGTTCGCGCTTTGCACCCTGCTGTCGTCATCCTAAACATTCTGATGCCCGAAATCAGCGGTTGGGACGTATTGCGCCTAATCAAGAGTGACCCGCAAACGGCGGATATTCCGGCAGTGTTGCTCTCGATTGTGGATCGTAAGATGTTGGGCTACCACATCCACGCGGCAGATTACCTGACGAAGCCGATAGCGGGCGAGTCGTTGTTCGCTGCCATCGAACGGGTTGCCTACATCGAACCTGCCGCGCCCATTTTGATCGTGGATGAAAGCGAGACCGAACGATTGGCGCTGGCCTCGTTGCTGGAACAGGTTGGGTATACGTCCGTTCTGTTCGCCTCTGCCGAGGAATCTCTCATGTGGCTGCGTGAGAATCCGTCCTCACTCATCCTGACGAATATGCTATTGCCGGGTATGGGCGGTTTTGAGATGCTAGAACAGTTGCGGAGCGCCGAGGCCACCGCCGATATTCCTGCGATCGTTATCACCGACCGCACCTTGAGCAGTGCAGATATGGAACGGATGCAGAATCGGTTGGCCGAGTGTACCGGGTTGCCGGGGCATTCGCTGGGTGAACAGCTGCGTTTGGCACTGAACATTTCGTAATGTGGATGCTAAAAATGTAGAATGTAAATTAAAGTTGGTAGCATCTTGCTTGCGAATGTCTTATACTCCACAAGATTATCTGGCTTGCACTTCATTTTTATAGTGTACTACTACTAGATTTGGGCAGGTCATGACGGACAGTTTCATTGGCAAGAGAATAAACGATTTTGTGATCGAGGAACGGTTGGGGCAGGGCGCGATGGCGGTGGTGTACCGCGCCTTTCAGCCTTCGATCAATCGGCATGTCGCGCTCAAGGTTATCCGGTTGGATGACGGGCAGGGGCAGCAGGAAGATTTCCGTCGCCGCTTCGCCCGTGAAGCTGAAGTAATTGCCCGCCTCGAACACATTCACATTTTGCCCATTTACGCCTATGGCATTGATACCGAGATGGCCTACCTCGCCATGCGCTGGCTGAAGGGTGGCTCGTTGAGTGAGTTGATGCGCAGCGAACGATTGCCGCTGGAACGCATCGCCGCTATTTTCAAGCAGGTGGCGCACGGCCTGTCGTATGCCCATAGCAAAGGCGTGATCCACCGTGATCTGAAGCCGAGCAACATCATGCTGGATGATGCGGGCAACGCTTACCTGACCGATTTTGGTCTGGCGAAGCTGGCGGAAGGCTCTGGTGAGATCACCCGCAGCGGCACGATTGTCGGCACGCCGGCCTATATGTCCCCGGAACAATTGCGCGGTGAACCGCTGGATCAGCGTTCAGATATTTACAGTCTGGGTGTCATCCTGTATAGCATGGTGGCCGGGCGGCTGCCGTTCGAGATGCAATCGAACGATCTGGTTTCGATCATTTACCAGCATCTCGAAAAACCGCCCACGCCCCCCAGTGAATTCAATCCAGCTTTGCCGCCAGCAGTGGAGCAGGTCATTTTGCGGGCGCTGCAAAAGAACCGCGAAGACCGCTATTTCAGCGCGGCGGAGATGTCCAGCGCCCTGAACGAGGCGCTCGGTCAGCCCATGAGTTCAGACCATCTCAAACTCGTTCCCGCCTCCTCGTTTTCGACGCAAGCTAACCAGACCGGAGGGCGTTCTCTGCTTCAGCGTGCGCCCGGCGGCCTTGTTTGGGCGGGTGCAGTAGGGTTGGTGCTGCTGGCGGTGGTGATGGCGCTGGTGGCGCTGGCGCAGGGCGTGAGCGCCAGTAATGTGCTGGCGACGTTGACCGCCGATGCTCAGATCATGGCTTCCGAATCTGCGATCATTGCCGGAACGCAAACCGCTGTCAGTTGGACACCCACGCCGCTGCCGATGGCAACCGTGCGCTTGGGCGAACGTGGTTCATCCACACACTATGAGCCGGACGCGGCAGTGATCGCTTCTGCTCACGCGCGTCTTGGCGCGAAAGGCTTCATCGCCTATTTTGCCTGTACGCAGGACTCGGAATTCCACGCGGGGCTGGCGCGAGAAGTGACGGATCTGGCGCGGTCAAATAACTTCGATTTGCGTGTGTACGATGGTCAGGCTGACCCGTATCGTCAGATCACGCAGATCGAACGCGCCCGAACCGAAGGCGCAAAGGCGCTCATCATCTGCCCGCTGGATGCTAAATTACTGGATGATACGCTGCAATCTGCCGAGGAAGCCGGCCTGCCGATGGTGTTCTTCGGCAGCAATTTGCCCAGTTACGGTGGCATTTTGATCGGCGGGGATAACTATTTGCTCGGCGTGTCGCCGGGGCGCTTGGCGGGGCAAATCATTCGCGATGAAATGGGCGGACAGGCCAACGTCATCATTCTCGATTATCCTGATTTACCGGACATCGTGGCACGGGCTGATGGTGCTGAAGAAGGCGTGAAGGAATTTGCGCCTGATGCGAAGATCGTAGGCCGCTATCTGGGGGCAACTCGTGAGTTTGGCAAAGCCTCTATCGAAAAACTGCTGGCGGACGGTGTGCAGTTCAATGTGATCGTCAGTATCAACGATGCGGGCGCTTATGGCGCAATTGATGCGATGGTCGCCGCTGGCATTGATCCGAAATCGGTGGTTGTGACCAGTGTGGATGCTGAAGCTCTGGCGCAGCAATACATCCGCGAAGGCTATTTCATGCGCGGTTCGGTGCAGTCCTCGCGGGAAGAATCGGCGCGGGCGCTGATGGACGCGGTGATTCAGCTTCTCGGTGGCGGGAGTGTGCCGGAACTGTGGTTGGTTCCGCCCGGTTCGATGATTACCGCCGAAGTGCTGGCACAGACCGCCACGCCCACCCCTGTGCCTCAGTCATAAGTTTGAGATCGGTCGTAGATATGATCTGCGCCTCACGCGCTCAGGATGCGGCGCAGCGTTTCGCCATCCACATTCCCGCCGGATAGCACGATCACAGTAGGTTGACCATCATCCGGCAGCAGACCGCTTTGCAGCGCCGCCACACCCACCGCGCCGCCCCCTTCCACAATCCAACCCGCTTCCAGCGCCAGCCAGCGCATGGCGGCGGCAATTGCTGTCTCGCGCACCAGCAGCGAGCGATCCACCACGCGGCGGCTGATGTCCAGCGTGATCGAACCCGCCTCGATATCACCGGAGAGCGCCTCCGCCAGTGTGTCGAAATTCTGTGGCAGATGCGTACCCGTGAGGTGATTGTGCAATGCGGGAGTGTGTTCGGAAGCTACACCGATCACTTCAATCGTTGGGTCGGCGTTCTTGAGCGCGATCCCCATACCGCTAATCAGGCCGCCGCCGCTGACCGGAATCACCACCCGCCGCACCGCTGGCAGATCGTCCAGAATTTCCAGTGCCACCGTACCCGCTCCCGCCACCACCTGCGGATCATTGTAGGGCGAGATATAGGTCAGCCCGTCGGCCTGCTCCTGTCGCCGTGCTTCAGCCTCGGTTTCGTCGTAGTTCGCGCCGAACAGCACCGCCTCCGCGCCGTACTGCCGCACGCCGTCCACCTTGCGCTTGGGCGTGTGCTGCGGCATCAGGATGCGGGCGTGCGCCCCTGCCACCTGCGCGGCATAGGCCAAGCCCTGCGCGTGGTTGCCAGATGAGGCGGCGATCAGCCCCCGTGCCCGCGCCGCGTCCGACAGTGCCAGCACCGCGTTTAGCGCCCCCCGCGCTTTGAAAGCATGAGCGCGGTTGGTGTTCTCCAGTTTCAGCCACACATTCGCGCCCAGCGCGGGCGCGGCCTCCAGCGCAGTAGGGCGCAGATACCCCGTCAACCGCCGCCGCGCTAGTACAATATCGGATGCTTGTACCATAGCCTCTCCTGTGTTTTGTAGATGTACAGACCCTCATCCCATACCCTTCTTTCTCATGGCGAAGGAAGAAATATCATCTTACTTCCCCTCTCCAAAGCTGTACTCAGCACGGAGAGGGGACTGAGGGGTGAGTTTCTTATTATATTCTCCCTGCCCGTGCTGGTGCTATAATCAGGCCGCAAGCAAGTTGTGGACGAGGGACAGGCGGTTATGCCCGACGACATTGATCCGATTTCGCCTGCACAGGCGCGTGCGGCGCTGTACGCGGCTATCCGTGCGCGTCTGGGCGACCAGTGGGACGACCCGGAGACGGGCTGGCTGATGGTCACGGGGCATGACTATATGGCGCGGCTGACGCGCAACGGCAGAAACCTCGATTTTTATGTGGATTTGCTCGGCAACGTCACGGTGGAAGAAGGCTCGCTCAGCGGGGCGCAGGGTGTGGGGCGCATGATGGTGTGGATTCTGCTCGGCCTGTCGCTGGCGATTGCGCTGTTGATTGTGCGTATCGCGGCGGGCGGGGGATGAGCATGCTCAAGCGCCTCGTTCGTTCCCCGCGCATGGCGGCGCTGCTGCTGCTGGCGCTGGCGCTGCTGCTGGCTCTGCCCACGCTCACCTACCCGTTGGGGCGCGATCAGGGTGAATTTGCCACGATTGCGCGGGGGTTGCTGATGGGGCGCGTCCCGTATATTGACCTGTGGAATCCCAAACCGCCCGCCATTTTCGTGGTATACGCGGCGGCGATGGCGCTGTTCGGGCAGACTGCCCCGGCGCTGCGGGTGCTGGATTTTCCGGTGGTGCTGCTCAGCGGGCTGGCGCTGTATGGCATCGGGCGGCGCATCAGCGGACGGGCAGCGGGATTGTGGGCGGCGCTTCTGCTGGCGGTGTTCTACTTCACCGAAACCTTCTGGACACTCACGCAGAACGACGGTGTAGTGCTTGTCCCGATGACGGCGGCGGCCTACGCGGTGTTGCGGATAGACGGCGCAACCGGAGCGCGGCGCTGGTTGTGGACGCTGGCGGCGGGCGCATTGTGCGGCCTGTCGGTGTGGTTCAAATACCCGTTCGCGCTGTTCGGTGCGGCACTGGCGCTCGGTTGGTTGTTGGCGGTGCGACCCTCGCTGCGGGATGGGCTGCGCTTGGGCGGCGCGTTCGTCGCAGGCGGCGCGGCGCTGCTGCTGGCGGGGGCGCTGCCGCTGCTGCTGGCGGGCGCAATGCCGGAATTTATTCGCAGCGCACAGGTGACATCCCAGTACACCGCGCTCACCTTCAATCTGGCGGATTTCGCCGCGCTGATGAGCAGCGCCATCGGCTACCGCTGGAATCAGTGGGGGTTGCTGGTGGTGCTGGCGTTGGCGTGGCCGTTGTTCCGGCGCGGCACGGCATGGGGCGCGAAATGGCGTTTGGTGCTGCTGTGGCTGCTGGCGGGAATGCTCATCATGCTTTCGCAGGCGAAGGGCTACGATTACCATTGGTTGCCTATGCTGCCGCCGCTGGTGCTGCTGGCGGGCGATACGCTGGCGCGGCTGACGGCGTGGATCGGGCGCGGGCGGCGCTGGCCGGCGGTGGTCGCTGCGCTGGGGCTGTACGCGGTGCTGGTCGCCGGAATATGGCCGCGAACGTGGGATTACCTGTCCGGGCAGGAGGACGCGCAGACCTACGCCGGGCGCTTCGTGGCGGGCGAGTTCCGGGCGGACGAGTCGTTGCAAGTGGTGAACTATTTGCAGGCGCGGGTGGTGCGGGG
>CAIVEA010000565.1 GCA_903904765.1 uncultured Chloroflexota bacterium | reverse complement strand
GTTCGGAGGTTTGCTGCACGGTCACGCGCACTTCCTCGACGGTGGCGACGGTCTGCGTCACCGCGGCATCCTGCTCGGTGGCGGCGGCAGTCTGCTGCGTGGTGGAGGCTTGAATTTCCATCGCTGTTGACGATAGTACGGAGACGGTTTCCTGAATCTGCGAGGTCATCTGGCGTAAATTCTCGACCATTGTGTTCAGATTGTGACCGAGGCGGATCAGATCATCCTCCTCATCGGCGCTGCTGCCATTCATGGACAACTTGTCCTTCAGGTTGCCATGCGCGACGGACTCGATGAAGGCGGCGTACTGCGAGAGTGTGTTTTCGAGGTGGTTCTTGGTATCGCGTTCGGATTGCACCATGCGGCGCAGGTTCTCGGTCATGCGGTTGAAGGCGCTGGCGAGAGTCCCTAACTCATTACTGCTCTTGACATCCACCTGCACATCCAGCGCGCCATCCGCCACATGCACCGCGCCATCGGTGATGGTGGTGATGGGTTTGGAGAAGCTGCGTGCCACCCATGCGCTGATCGCTAGAATGGCAACGATGGCGATGACAATCAGGACGATGATGGCAACCATCAGGTTGCTGACGGGGGCAAACACCTCGTCCGCACTAATTTCGGCGATCATCATCCAGTCAGAGCCGTCCACTTCGTCCCAACTGCCTAATACTTGCACCCCACGATAGCTGACATATTCGCCCGTGCCAGACTTGACTCCCACCATAAATTCTTGCATGGGCAAACTGTCAATCGGACGATCCGAAGCCTGTCCGGTGGAACGGGAGACGGTGCGCATCAGGTTGTCATTTTCGCCCACCAGATAGGTTTCGCCGCTATTCCCCAGACCGGCGTAATCGGTCATCACGGTGTTGATCGTATCCAAATTATTGCGGGTGGCGATCACGCCGATGACCGAACCATCTGGCGCAACCACCGGCGTAACCACCACAAAAATGCGCGTCACCCCATCCACACTGAGAGTGATGTCACCCACAACCGTCTCTTTCAGACCTTCTTCAAAATTGATGTTGGAGACCTGTTTGACGGGTGTGCCTTCTTTGACGAGATCGTTATTGGTGGAAACCACAATGAGTCCATCATGGTCAATCAGGAATACTTCATCAATGCGTGCATAAACGTCTTTGAACGCATCCATCGCCGCTAATGCCGAGTTATACGCTTGCCGATAAATATCTTGTCTTTCAGCATTCGATCGAGCATCCGAAATGATTTGAATGCCAAGATTATCCGAACCTTGGCTCCCCCGGATACCGGATAGTTGAGCCATCGTTTGCGCTGCACGTCCGGTATCTTGCAACCACGCCGCCAACCGTACAGATTTGGCATTCGCCACGCCCGTCAGGGTGTTGGTGATGGCATCACGTAGGGCGGTGTTGGCGGAACTGAAGGCCACTACGCCCACGATGACCAGCGGGATGATGCCTAGCGCGAGGAACCACGCGATCATCTGACCTTGAATAGTTCGGTAAATGGGGAGATTACGTTGAGCGTGTGCGGCCTGCTGCATGATACCTTCCTTGCTTTACGCACTGCCTGTCGAACAACGAAAGGAGCGCGAATGTGTGATGAACCATTGATACGGACAAGAATCAAATCACTAAATTGTCTGAAAGTTCATGTTGTTTATCATAACACTGCTTATCTATACACAACGTAAAGGATTCAAGTTTTGTGTAGAATTTTGCTGCATTCTGCACAAATTGTCCCGTGTGAAATCAAATAGGGCATAGCCTGTGCCATGCCCTATACCCATTCCGGCTGTGAAGGGTTGCTTAGAGCGTGTAGCCCTTGACGGCCTGCTCCAACCGCTTCGCCATCTCGCTCAGTTCGCGGATGCTCACTTCCGTCTGACGGGTGCTGGCGGCGGTCTGCGTAGCGGCCTGCTTGATCTGGCTCATGGCCTGCGCCAACTGGCTCATGCCCATCGTTTGCTGATTGGTGCTGGCCGCAATCTGTGAAGCCGCCTGCGCCGTTTCTTCGATGGTGTTCGCCAGATTGCGGATGACCTGCCCCGCATTCTCCGCCATCTTCATGCCGGTTTCGGCCTCTTTGCTGCCTTCTTCCGTCACCATCACAGCACTGTTGGTGGCTTGCTGAATCTCGCTCAAAATCTGCCGGACACGGCTGGTCGCCTCGCGGGATTGCTCCGCCAGTTGCCGCACTTCCATCGCCACCACCGCGAAACCCTTGCCCTCCTCACCCGCCCGCGCCGCTTCGATGCTGGCGTTCAGCGCGAGGAGTTTGGACTGTTCAGCCAGCCCGTTCACGGTGTCAATGATCTCACCGATCTGCTGGGTACGTTCTGAGAGCATGAGGATGTTCTCGGCGATGTTATCCACCTGCCGCCGCAGCACTTCCATACGGCGCACGGTATCGGTCACGGTTTCCTGCCCGCTGCGCGACACGCTCACCGACTGCTGCGACGACTGCGCGACGGACTTGGCGCGTTCCGACGTTTGCTGCACGGTCACGCGCACTTCCTCGACAGTGGCGACGGTCTCTGTCACAGCAGCATCTTGCTCGGTGGCGGCGGCAGTCTGTTCAGTGGTGGAGGCTTGAATTTCCATCGCCGTTGACGATAGCACCGCGACGGTTTCCTGAATTTGGGAGGTCATCTGGCGCAGGTTCTGAACCATCGTGTTCAGGTTATGCCCCAACCGCACCAGATCGTCCTCTTCATCGGCGCTATTGCCATTCATGTGTAGCTTGTCTTTCAGGTTGCCGTGCGCGACGGACTCGATGAACGCTGCATAATGTGTAAGCGTGCTTTCGAGGTGGTTCTTGGTGTCGCGTTCGGCCTGCACCATGCGGCGCAGGTTCTCGGTCATGCGGTTGAAAGCGCTGGCGAGCATCCCTAACTCGTTGCTGCTCTTGACATCCACCTGCACATCCAGCGCGCCATCCGCCACCTGTACTGCGCCTGCGGTGATGGTCGTAATGGGCTTGGAGAAACCGCGTGCCACCCATGCGCTGACTATCAAAATACCGATGACCGATAAGACAATGACTATCAGAATCACGTTCATCAACTGGTTCGCAGAGGCAAACGCTTCATTCAAATCAATCTCAGCGATCAAAAGCCAGTGCGAACCCTCGATCATTGACCAACTGCCCAGAACGCCTACACCGCGATAATCGGGATACTCGCCCGTGCCATCGAGCACACCGGACTCTAATTGCTGCATCGGGTAGGTATTGATAGGCTGATCGTATACCGTGTTGATGCTACGAGAGACGGTTCGCATCAGGTGATCTTCGATATCCACCAGATAGGTTTCACCCGTGTCACCTAAGCCCGTGTAATCGGTAATGACCTCGTTGATCGCACCCAGATTGTTGCGGGTGGCGATCACGCCCACCACCTGACCATCCGGCGCGATCACGGGCGTGACCACCACAAAAATGCGCGTCACCCCATCCACGCTCAAGGTGATGTCACCGACGACAGTATCTTTTAAGCCTTCTTGGAAATTGATGTTGGGAATCTGGCTGACGGGCGTGCCTTCCTGAATGAGGCCGTTATTGGTCGAAACCACAATCGTGCCAGCATTGTCAATCAAGAATACTTCGTCAATGCGCGTATAGGCATCCTTGAAGGCCACTATCGAGGACAACGCCGCATCATACGCCGATTGGAAAACGGCTTGCTGCTCGGTGTTTTTGCGGGTGGCGGAAATCGTCTCCACACCCACATTCGCCACCTTATCGCTGCCGCGCACGCCCGCTGTCGCCGCCAGTGCCTCGGCAGCGTGACCGCTATCCACCAGCCATGCCGCCAAGCGCGAAGATTTGGCATTCGCCAATCCGGTCAGCGTGTTAGTGATGCTATCCCTCAGTGCCGAGTTGGCGTTGATGGAAGCCACACCGCCGATGATGAGCAACGGAATCACGCCCATCGCCAGAAAAAAGATAATGAGTTGACCTTGAATGGTGCGATACAGTGGGAGTTTTTGTTGAGTCGGCGCGGTCTGCATAATCTACCCCTATTTCGGATTGCCAATACTCGTGACGGCGATAGTGTTCGTCTGTTACGAAAATGTTGCGAATGATTGCAATGCCCTGCTTATATCGTAACATCAACCAATCGTGAGAAGCATTAAGAAGAAGATTGTATCTTTGATGGATTTTGGTGATATGCTCTAAGGATTACATTTTGGATAAATTATTCTTGCGAGGTGCTAGATTATGGAATCCGGCAACCGCACCAGTGAGCCGCCTTATCTGTTGCAATCCCGTTACCGTCTGACGCGGCGCTTGGGTGCTGGCGGAATGGCGGTGGTCTACCTCTCGCACGACG
>CAIVEA010000564.1 GCA_903904765.1 uncultured Chloroflexota bacterium | reverse complement strand
GGTGAGGTTCTTAAAAAACTTACCCTTGTAAGCCCCTGTCCCCTCTCCCAACCGCTGAGTACCGCTAGGCGAGGGAAAAACCCAATACTGCTCATCTGACTCCCTTGTACTGAGGGAAATGGGTGGTTAAACAGGGAAGAATCAAAACGGGACAGTGACCTGTCCCGTTTGACGTTCTGAAACTCAGATGCGAACTTAGATGTTCTTGATGAGGTTCGAGAAAATGTTGCCGATGGCGGGGCCGAGCAGCGCCAGAATGACGATCACCACAACGGCGACCAGCACGAGGATGAGCGCGTATTCAACCAGACCCTGACCTTCTTCACGAGGCATGTACAGCATTTTGGATAACCTTTCACGCAATGACGATAAATGCCATATTAACACGGTATTTTTTTGTATCGTCAATATTCTTGTGGAAAAAATTCATGATTTGAGATTGCGAAATGTTGATCTCCTGATAGTTCAAATTTATCCGGTTAAGATGAGGTTTGTTTCAGTTGGAATCCGGCTAGAAATTGTGCGTTGTTGCTGGTACTTTGTGCCTAATCGTTTCAGATTTGGGACTAATGGCCTAGCGTCCCATATTGTCAGCGCCGTCGTTCCTCGGTTACTGTGAGGGTGGATGGTGTTCACATCGGTGCGGAAGATTCAGCCGGAGAGGAAATGGATTATGCGTCAGCGGATCATTAGTTTCCTGTTTGCGCTTTTGTGCGTCGTCAGCGTATCGGCTGCCGGAGCGCAGGATGCGCCGCGCCTGTGGTGGAGTGCCGACCCGTCGGATGTGAAATCGGGTCAGCAGACCACCCTGCATGTACAGGTGAGCGCCGCCGACCAGATTTACGGTGTGAGCTTTCAACTGCTGTACGACCCCACTGCCTTCGAGGTTGTGCTGAACGATCAAGTTCCGGTGATGGCAGGCGCACTTTTCGGCGGGCAGTCTGGTTTCGCGGTGCAGAACAGCGTGGACGTGCAGACGGGGCGTGTGGATTATGCCCTCACACTCACCCAGCCCGCCAAGCCAGTCAGTGGTGATGGCGAACTGGCAACCCTGACGCTGCACGCCCTGAAAGATGCGCCAGTACAGGTGACGGTGATGAATGCCTCGCTCGTAAAGCCCGAATTTGAAGATGTGAACGGCACACTGGTGGCACGTTCCATCCAGCAGATTCCAGTGCAGGTGGCTGATGCGGCGGGCGTGGTTCCTGCGTCTGCTGCGGTTGCACAGTCCGGCGCGAATGGCAGTCTGCCCGCCGCGTTCAATCATATAGATCTCACGCAAACGGCTGTTCAGGATGCGCCGTCCACCGAATCATCTGCTATGGTGGGCAGCACGATCCTTAGCCCGCTGACGGTGGCGACGGTGGTATTCTTCCTCGGCGGCGCTCTGCTGCTGCTCGTTAGCTTATGGATGTATTCGCGCATTCGTCATCAGATGCGTGCTTCGTCCGAGTTTGAAATCGGGGTATAGCTATGAAGCGCCTTCCGTCCTATCTCCTCATCTGTCTCTGTGGTGTGTTTTCGGTTACGGCGGGGCTGTTGACCAGTTTTGCCGCCGAAAACGAGTCGAATTCGTCTGTGGCAGGGCAACCGCAGGTCGCCGCTGCGGTTGCAACGCGGGTGAACCATGATGAGCATGATGACCACAACGGTCACGACGATGAAGATGATGACCATGAGGACGGAAACGGGCATTCG
>CAIVEA010000563.1 GCA_903904765.1 uncultured Chloroflexota bacterium | reverse complement strand
CGCGGAGTACCGCTTTGGAGAGGGGAAGTAAGATGGTATTACACCCTTCGCCCTGAGGGAGAAGGGATGGGGTTGAGGGTTCTCTGCAAAAAAACCTACCCTTGAAAGCCCCCAGCCCCTCTCCCAACCGCTGAGTACAGCTAGGCGAGGGGAGAAAGTAGGGGCGGGGGTGAGGTTTATCCCCCGACTTTGTAATCCACGCGCAGGCTTTCGGCATGGTGTAGCACATGACCAGCCATAGCGAACAGCAGGGCGCGGACGCTGAATGGCTTGCCGCTGGCGATCCCACGCCGATCTATCTCCGCCTCGGTTAGCGGTTTGAAGCACAGCAGGTTGGCCTGCCGCTGCGCCGCGAATTCGTCCAGCAGATCGGTCAGGGTGCGGCGGTTGAAATCGGTAGCGCGCACATAATCATCCTGCTCGAAACCGGGCAGCGGGGTCTGGTCGCCACGCGCCATGCAAAGGGCGCGGTAGGCGAAGATGCGCTCGGTGTCGTTGATATGCCCCAGCACTTCCTTCACGCTCCACTCGCCGGCTTTGGGTGGGACGCTGGCCGCCGCCTCGGTGACGGTTTGCAGAAGGGCGCGGAGTTCGGCGGGTTGGGCGGTCAGCACGGCGAACACATCCTGTCCGGCGGGGACGCGCTGGATGTAGCCCCCGTAATAGGGCGCATATTCGTCGGGTTTGGGCGGTTGAATCATGGGGTGTCATCCTTATATACATGATAGACGATGGGATAGATGATCCATTGTAGTCACGCTGCCGCGTTTGCCAAATGGGGGCAAGAACCTCACCTCTCTTATCCCCTCTCCGAAATGGAGAGGGGAAGCTAAACGAAGTGCAGCGGGGTGAGGTGTGTTACTGTACGTTGGCCTGTTGCAGCGCCGCCCACACCCGTTCCGGCGTGAACGGGATGCGGTTAATCTGCACGCCGGTAGCATGAAGGATGGCGTTCCGCAGGGCGGGCGCTACGCCATCCTTCGGGATTTCGGCTACAGCCTTTGCCCCGAACGGCCCGGTGGGTTCGTTGGTCTGCACCAGAATGACTTCCAGTTCGGGCATTTCGTCAGCGCGGTAGATTTTGTACGGCCCCAGCGCCGGATTCACCATGCGCCCCTGTTCGTCATAGACCATTTCTTCGCAGTGACCGTAGCCCAGCGCCTGCGTCATGCCGCCTTCGATCTGCCCGCTGGCGGTGATCGGGTTGATCGCCACGCCGCAGTCCACCGCCATCACCAGTTTCTTGACCGTGACCTGTCCGGTCTGGATGTCCACTTCGATTTCCGCGAACTGTCCAGCGAAGGGTGGCGGCGAGTCGTTGGCAACGAACGAAGCGGTTGCCATGATCTGCCGCTGATCGTGCTGGTGGAGCGAGTGCAGCGCAATGGCCGCCAGCGACACGAAACGCCCATCCGGTGCGTAGGCCATGCGGTCGCGCAGCGTCACGCCGCTCCAGTCGTTCAACTTGAGCATCAGGCCGGCGCGTTCTTTGATCTGTTCCCGCACCTGCTGGGCAGCCCGCATCACGGCGCTGCCGGAGACGTAAGTGGTGCTGGAGGCATACGCGCCCGTATCGAAGGGGGTCATATCGGTATCGGACGAGTAGATGATGATGTCTTCCAGCGGCACGCCCAGCACTTCGGCGGCGATCTGCGCCAGCGCGGTATCCGAGCCTGTACCGAGGTCTGTTGCGCCCACCAGCACATTGAATGAGCCGTCGTCGTTGATCTTGATGCTCGCCCCGCCCATATCGAGGCCGGGGATAGCTGTGCCGTGCATACACATGGCGAATCCGAGTCCGCGTCGGATGTGCGGGCGGGCGGGGTCGAAGCGCCAGTTCGGGTCGCTGCGGCGCTGCCACTGGATGGCCTGCATCCCCTGCAACACACACTGTTCGAGGCCGCTGGAGGTGATGAGGGGCGGTTCGGGAACTTCGGCCTCGCCTTCGCCCAGTTGCGGGGCGATGTTCAGCGGGTCGCCCACGTTCACCCAGTTCAGCCGCTTGAACTCGATCACGTCCATGTTCAGCTTGGCGGCGATGTCCTCCATGTGCGCTTCGAGGGCGAACAGCGCCTGCGGTGCGCCGTAGCCGCGATACGCGCCCGGAACGGGGATGTTGGTATAGGCCACGAAACATTCAAATCGCTTGTTGGGGCAGTTGTAGGAGCTAAGGCCGCGCAGACCGGTCACGGTTTGCACCGTCAGGCCGTGTGTCCCGTAAGGACCGGTGTTGCCGATCACGCGCATTTCCTGCGCCACCAGTTTGCCGTCCTTGTTCACGCCCGTTTTGAAGTGGATGGTCTGCGGGTGACGTGTGCGGCTGGACACAAATTCCTGCTGCCGCGTCAGTTCCAGCCGCACTGGACGGCCTGTGGCGATCACCAGATGCCCCACGATGTCCTCGATGAGCATTTCCTGTTTCGCGCCGAAGCCGCCGCCGATGCGCGGCTTAATCACGCGGATGCGCTTGACCGGAATCCCCAGCAGCGGGGCGACCATACGGCGCACATGGAACGGCACTTGCGTGGATGTCCGCAGGTTCAGGCGTTCGTCCGAGTCCCAGTGACCGATGCAGATGTGCGGTTCGATAGGCACTTGCTGCACCTGATGAACGTAGAATTTCTGCTCGAACACCACTTCGGCCTGCTCAAAGCCCCGCGCTACATTCCCCACCTGCGCGTGGATGTGGTGCGACATATTCCGCGCCGCATCGTAAGCGCCTTCCATATCCGGCTCATCATGGATGACGGGCGCACCTTCTTTGATGGCCTCGTTCTCGTCAAAGACGGCGGGCAGCACTTCGTACTGCACATGGATGCGCTTGAGCGCCTCCGCCGCGATTTCGGGCGTTTCGGCAGCGACGGCGGCCACCCGATCGCCCACATAGCGCACTTTGTTGTCAAAACTGACCTGATCGTGCGGCTTGGGGTTGGGATAAGACTGCCCACCGGAGGCATAGCGCACGCGGGGGACGTTCTTGTAATGCAGCACGGCATGAACACCGGGCAGCGCAACGGCTTCGCTGTCGTCAATATCGAGGATGCGGGCATGAGCGTGCGGGCTGGTGAGCAGCGCCGCGTGCAGCATCCCGCGCATTTCGATGTCGTCCACGAAGGACGGGTTGCCTTTGGCAAGCTTGAGCGCGTCCACTTTCACTTCCGGCTTGCCGACCACGTTGGTTTGCGGCACTTCCGGCGACACGATGAAGCGCGGCAAACGGCGGGTGCGTACCGGCGCATCATCGCCGCCCCACCCGGAGTCGCCATCCGGCGCATCGCTCCCGTAACCGAACACGCCGCTGTCACGATCAGGCAGGTTGATGGGCGTGAGGACGTTGGGCGTGATCTCGGACGGGGCTTCGCCGCGCATGACCGCCGCCGCTTCCAGAATCGCCTGCACCGGTTTGGCATAACCGGACTCGCGGTCAAGAATGCCGGAGAGGATGTCGCGCACTTCGGCTTCGGTGGGGTTCGGGTTGCGCTCGATCAGCGATTTGGCGGCGAGGATCATGGCGGGCGTGGAGTAGCCGGACTGAATCGCCCCGGTGCGGACGAACGCATCTTGAATCGGATGCAGCGCCGTCCCTTTCGCCAGCCCTTCCACCGTTTCGACGCGGTGTCCACCGGCCTGCGCCGCCAGCATAATATCGGTAGTGACCAGTTTGCCATCCAGCAGCAGCGCCGCCGCGCCGGTTTCGCCCGTGTCGCTGCCGTAACGCACGCTGAAGTAGCCTTCGCGCCGCAGCACGCGCATTAGCGTTTCGTGCGGCAGGCAGTCGAAGGTGCGGGGTGTTCCGTTGATGATGAGTTCGATCTTCATGAGACACGCTCCAGCGATTCCAGTACACGGCGGCTGACGACAGCGGCCATTTCTTTGCGATACGCGCTCGACCCGCGAAAATCGGCGGGCGGGGTGAGCGACTCGATCTGCGACGGATCAACCAGCAGCGGCAGCGCCGCCACGCCAGACAGCGCCAAGCGGATGTTGCCCGCCGCATCACGCCGACCTACCGCCGCTACGATGGGCTTATCTGCCGGAGTGCGCGCCACCTGCGCCGCCGCCAGCTT
>CAIVEA010000562.1 GCA_903904765.1 uncultured Chloroflexota bacterium | reverse complement strand
GTCGTAGCGGCGCTGGCGGGGGGCATCTGCCGCCCTTCACCCACCATCGCAAAGCCGTCCCCGCCCGACGAGAGGTTCAGCAGCATACTGGTACTCTGCACCGGGCTGATGAGGTCGCCCTGTGACCACAGCAGCGCCCCGCTGAGGACGACGATGATCGTCAGGATGAGGAAGCCGCGCAATCCGCCGCGTGCCGGGCTTTTACGAGTCGTAGTCATGGTGGTGTTCTCCTTTGTCCACTCAGGCTTATTTCGAGGTCTTGGGCAGCCAGCCGAACATGTAGCGTGCGCCGTTGGTCTTGATCCATTTCCAGTGCATCGCCACATGCAGCGCCACGATGATGAGCACCAGTTCGGAGCCGACCATGTGCAGCGTTTGCAGCGTCCGGCGGAAGTCCTGCGCCAGCGACAAGTTCAGGCCGATTGTCCGCGAGATCAAAATGCCGCTGACCGTGACGAAGGCCATGTCTGCGAACAGCGCCACGTTCAGCACGTAGTTCAAGCGCGACTCGTGCAGCAGCTTCTTGAAGAAGGTGCGGGTGATGTTCACCACCCAGTCCCAGTGCAGGATGATGTGCAGCAGGAAGGCGACGGCGAACGTCAGGCCGAGCAGTTCGTGCAGCGCCAGCCCGGTGAAGTGTTCTTCCATCTCCACCACGAACATACCCGTCAGCAGCAGGTCGAGGTACACGTTCAGCTTGACCTTGTTGATCTTGACCTTGCGTCGGGCGACGGTTGTCTCCGGGGTGATTGCGTTTTTCGAGAGGATTTCGGTTGCCATTTCGTTGGCTCCTGTGTCGTTTGGTCGGTACGGTTCTCACTTTAGCCGCCTTTGCCCCCCCTGTGGTTATGGCTGGCTCAAATAACCCTAAATCTGATTTAAGGTGAGCCGCCCAACCTCAAATAACCTTAAATCTGCCCCTCCTACATTGATCGTGAGGGGTAGACAGTGCGATACTGAAGGAAAGTCCCCCAATCGAGGTGTCCCATGCCGCACATCATCATGATCGAAGATGACCGCCTGATTTCCGAACCGGTTGCCCGCACCCTGCGCGGCGCGGGCTATGACATTAACGTGGCGAACGGTGGCAGGACGGGGCTGGAGATGGTGCTGGCGCAGAAGCCCGATCTGGTCATCCTCGATATCATGCTGCCGGAGATGGACGGCTGGGAGGTATGCAAGGCCATCCGCGAAACCAGCCTCGTGCCGATCTTGATGCTCACCGCCCTTAACGAGGAGATTGACCGCGTGCTGGGGCTGGAACTGGGCGCGGACGATTATCTGACCAAGCCCTTCAGCACCCGCGAACTGCTGGCGCGTATCAAGGCCACGTTGCGGCGCGTGGAGTTTGACCGGGCGGGGCTGACCGAAGATCAGGCCATCACGGTGGGCGATATGCGTATCGAACTGGCCTCGCGGCGCGTGTTTCGCGGCGGGCAAAAGCTCGACCTGCGCTACAAAGAGTTTGAGCTGTTGAGCCTGCTGGTGACGCACACGGGCGAAGTCGTCACCCGTGCCGAGATTTTCGACAAGGTGTGGGGGACGGACTGGCTGGGCGATATGCGAACGCTGGATGTACATATCCGCTGGCTGCGCGAAAAGCTGGAAGCCGACCCCAGCAACCCGCAGTACATCCAGACCGTGCGCGGCGTGGGCTACCGCTTTTCTCCGGTAAGTGAATAACAACGATGAAATACACCCTTCGCACCCTCTCACGGCGTTTCCACAGTCAGAGCATTCGCACGCGGTTGCTGGCCGCTTATGTCGGTCTACTGCTGCTCGGCTTTGCCGCGCTCACGCTGGTGGCCGGCAGCCAGATCGCGCAGGCAGCGCGGGCGGATTATGAACAGCGACTGCTGAACGAAGTCCGGCTGATTCAGCAGGGTTTGAGCGCGGTCATCTCGCCCGGTGAGAGCGACAACACCCTGACCGATGAGGCGGTGACGGCGCTCATCGAGCAGTATCAGACGCAGTTGAATGCCCGCATCCACTTGTACGCGGGGAACAATGGCGGTGGCGGCGGGAACAATCACGGCGCACCGTCTTCGGGGCGCGACAGCTTCCGCGATGCGCCGGAGGTCGAGTCGGCCATCCGTAACGGCGTGGTGGTGGTGGAACGCAACGATGAGGACGGGCGGCGGGCGCTGTTCACGGCTGCCCCGCTGGGCGACCCCTCGCGGGATGGGTTTTCCCCCGGCGTGGTACAGGTCAGTGTGCCGCTGGATAACCTGCAAGCTCTGATCTGGGGGCGCTGGTTGCTGCTGCTGCTGGTGT
>CAIVEA010000561.1 GCA_903904765.1 uncultured Chloroflexota bacterium | reverse complement strand
CCCCGTCGCAAACCCACACGTCCAGCACGCGACACAGGCGATAGCGACGACAAGCCGCGTCGCAAGCCAGTGCGTCCGGCGCGGGATACGGGCGATAGCGACGACAAGCCGCGTCGCAAGCCCACACGTCCAGCACGCGACACGGGCGATAGCGACGACAAACCCCGTCGCAAGCCCACACGTCCAGCACGCGACACGGGCAACAGCGACGACAAACCCCGTCGCAAGCCTGCACGTCCGGGCGGTGGTGGCGGAACAGGCGGACGGTCACGCCGTCCATCGGATAAGAGAGGACCGAAACGATGAGTCTGAGTCAGTCGGTTCAAGAATATGTGGCGCGGCAGCCGTCACTGGCATGGCGGCGTCGCCTGCTGCGCGGGATTATCCGCACCCTCGGCTTCCGCGTGTTGTGGAATGTCGAAGTTACCGGGCTGGAAAACATCCCGGATAACGGGCCAGCCATCATTATGATGAACCACATCTCAGCCATTGATCCGGTGCTGTGCATGGGCGCAGTCACCAACCGTTTCGTCATCCCCATGACCAAAATTGAAAACCTGAGCAACCCGGTTGTTGGGCCGTTCGTGCGCTGGTGGGGCGCATACTCGGTCAACCGGGGCGAAATTGACCGCAAGGCGCTGACCAACTCCATCGAACTCGTCAATAGCGGTCAATTGATCTTGATCGCGCCGGAAGGCACACGCCATCCGCAGGGCTTGGGCGAAGCCAAAGACGGGCTATCGTTCGTCGCCACCAAAGCCGATGCCGTCATCATCCCGACGGCCATCTCCGGCGCGATCAGTTGGAGTCATGATCTTTTCCGCTTCAAGCGCACCCGTATCAACGTCAATTTTGGTCGCCCGTTTAAGTTCAAGACGGGCGAAGGGCGCGTCCCGCGTGAGGCGCTGGCGCAAATGAGCCACGAAGCCATGTACCAGTTGGCGCTGGCGCTGCATGACGAGACACGGCGCGGCTTTTACGCCGACATCAGCCGCGCCACCACCGAGCATCTCGAATTCATACGCTGAATCCTGCAATCTACCTGCAAGGTGATTGTGGTTTCATGACAATCAGTTCATGGATGAAGTAAGGGAGGTGTTCAGGCAGTGGATCGGGGGCATAGATAGCGCATGGCCCTGCGCGAAACCGCAGGGTGACGAGGTGACGGTTGCTCATCGCAAGATGAGCGTCAAAATCGAAAGATCAGCGGATGCCGTCAGGGTGTGACCACCACCCTTTGTCTAGTTCCTCCGTACAACAAAAGCGACCTGCGAAAGGCCGACGGTAACGCCGGAGACAAGCAGTGAGCCTGTGGCAGTTGCCAGCCGCTTGAGTGCTGGAGATGGGCGCACGGTTGAAACCGGCGTTGCCTATTTCATTCGTCCGGGCTGCGAGATGGATTCGCGCCCCTGTCTTTTCGGAGGAACTCCCCATGTGTGGAATCGTAGCGTATATTGGCCCGCGTGATGCCACTCCGATCATTCTGGATGGCTTACAACGTCTTGAGTATCGCGGGTACGACTCGGCGGGCGTAGCCGTCCTGCGGGATAGCACGATCAGCGTGCGCCGGGATGTGGGCAAACTGAGCAACCTGCGGAACCGCGTCCAGAACGACCCGATCAGCGGGCCGATGGGCATCGGTCACACGCGCTGGGCGACGCACGGTGTCCCCGTCGAACGCAACGCGCACCCCCACGTCAGCATGGATGGCGAATTTGTGGTCGTCCACAACGGCATCGTGGAAAATTACCTCGAACTGCGCGAAGAACTGATGGCGGAAGGCATCACCTTCAAATCCGATACGGATACTGAAGTGATCGTGCAGTTGATCGAACGCTTCGCCAAGAACGGCGCGAAAGGCAATTTGACTGAAGCCACGCGCAAAGCCGTCAGCCTGCTGCGCGGCGCACATGCCATCGTCGCCATAAGCCGCAACAACCCGGATGAACTGGTGGTGGTGCGAATCGGCAACGCGGGCGGTGTGGCGATTGGTCTGGGCGAAGGCGAAAACTTCATCGCCTCCGACATTCCCGCCATTCTGGAACACACCCGCCGCATGGTGTTTCTGGAGAGCCGCCAGATGGCAACGGTCAGCGCCAGCAGCTATCACGTCCAAACGCTGGATGGAAAGCCGGTACAGACGCAAATCCACACGATTGCGTGGGACCCGGTGAGCGCCGCCAAAGGCGAGTTCAAACACTTCATGCAGAAGGAGATTTTTGAGCAGGCACGCAGCCTGACCGATACCATTCGCGGGCGGGTGGATTTTGAACACGGCAGCGCACTACTGCCCGACCTGAACCTGAGCGCGGAAGATGCACGGGCGCTCACCCGCTTGGTCACGGTGGCTTGCGGAACGAGCTACTATAGCAGTCTGGTGGGCAAATTCTTCATCGAGCACATGGCGCGGTTGAGCGTAGAAGTGGATTACGGCAGCGAATATCGCTACCGCGACCCGATTCTGGACGAGCATTCGGCAGTGTTGGCGATCACGCAAAGCGGCGAAACGGTAGACACACTGGCGGCGATGGAGGAAGCCCGCGAGAAGAAGGCGGTGCTGTGGAGCATCGTCAATTCGGTAGGCAGTCAGGCCATGCGTATCAGTCATGGACACATCACCATGAACGCCGGCCCGGAAATCGGCGTGGCCTCCACCAAAGCCTTCACCGCCAGTATCGTTGACCAGTATTTGCTGGCGCTGCACCTCGGCGAACTGCGCGGCACGCTCACCCCCGCCCAGCGCCGCACCTATGCCGACGATCTGGGTCGCCTGCCCGACCTTGTGGGGCGCACGCTGGAAATCGAGCCGCACATCAAGCATCTGGCCGGCCTCCTGTACCATTACACCAATTTCCTGTTTCTGGGGCGTGGCATCAACTACCCTATCGCACTGGAAGGGGCGCTCAAGCTGAAGGAAATCAGCTACATCCATGCCGAAGGCTATCCGGCTGGCGAAATGAAGCATGGGCCTATCGCGCTGATTGACGAAAACCTGCCCGTGTTGTGCATCGCCCTCAAAGATTCGGTCTACGACAAGATGCTTAGCCAGATTGAGCAGGCGAAGGCGCGTGGCGGCATTGTGATCGCCGTCGCCACCGAAGGCGATAGTGTGATCGCCACCAAAGCCGATCACGTCATCTATGTTCCCCCCACACCTTCGCTCCTCAGCCCCATCACCGCAGTCATCCCGCTGCAAATGCTGGCCTACCACATCGCCATCCGGCGTGGCGCAGATGTAGACCAACCCCGTAACCTCGCCAAGAGTGTGACGGTAGAATAAGAAGATCATCATGAGGGGGCGACTATTCATCGCCCTCTCTATAGGACTGCAAGGTGATTGTTAGGCCATCTAATCCATACTATGCTTTGAAACAAGCTATCAAACAGCAAGATTTTTATATTGGTTTTTTACAAGGTTCTATCAACTCGGATGTCTAGTTCCGAGTACAGTAAATACGACATAGTGGCACAGCATCGGGAAAATCGTCAGTTGATCAGATTGGGGATGGCATGAATTCACTAGCTTATCGCAAGTTCGGGATCGTGATCGTTCTGGCACTCATGGTGTTAGGCTTAAACCTGACCTTCATCGTTGCACAGGATACCACCGTCCCCACTGATATACCCACCGACCAACCGACGAACATTCCGACGGAACTGCCCACCGACATCCCTACGCTTGTGCCAACGGATGTGCCAACGGATGTGGTGCCGCCAACCGATGTTCCGGTAGAGCCCACCATCGAAACGCCAGTGCAGGCCGTGACCCCGACGGACGTTCTGCCCGTCGAACCCACGCTCCTGCCCACCGCAACGCTCGCGCCAGTCATCCTGCCAGAGCCGCCGCTGCGCCTGCTCGTCCGCGACCTGCTGGATAGCGGTGATCTTTCGCACTGGCTGTTCGGCGCGGGCTGGGCGCTCGTCCCGACCGAATCCGGTTTTGCGCTTCAGGGCAACAGCGCTGAAGCCGCAAAACTGAACAAAGGCGCGTACTACAACGTCGCCGCGCAAATGCGCTTTGCGCTCACAGGGGGCAGCACCCGCTTGAGCCTGCGTGTGAGCGCGGCTGGTAGCTACACCGCCACACTAGATTTGAACGGCGTGTTGATGCTGTTCCGGGGCGATGCGCTGATGGCCTCCGTACTCATTCCGCAGGCCGCACCGGGTGAATGGCGCACGCTGCGCCTGTCCGCTATGAATGACACGGTGCGCGTGGCGGTCAATGAGGTCGAGTGGATTGTGTCGCAGGACAGCGCCCCTCTGCCCCCCGGCGAAGTGGAAATCGCGGTGAGCGCCGCCGGAACTACGCCGGAAGGTGCGCCCATCATCGCGCCCATGCTGGCGGACGATTTCTTCCTGTTCGTACCCGAATCCGAATACAGCCAGTATCCGCAACCGACCAGTATCCCCCTGCCTGCCACCCTCCCGCCGACGGCTGAACCGACGATTGAGGTCATCATCCCGACGGCGATCCCGACAGACATTCCGACCGCAATTCCAACCGAAATCCCGACGGAACAGCCCACACTGGAACCGACAGCGATCCCCACCGAAGTCGTAACAGCTGAACCGCCTGCTGAAATAACCGCCGAACCGACGGTCATTCCTACCGAAGTGACGGCTGAGATCACCGCCGAACCGACTGCCGAAATAACAGCTGAAGTCACTGCCGAACCCACGCAGGAAATCACGCCAGAACCGACTGCCGAAGTTCTGCCGGGCAAAGCGCAGTTCGATGTTGCTCCCCTCAGTAGCAATGAAATCTCGGCGCTGGCTTCGAGCAATGACAACTTCAGCAGCGCCAGCACCATAATGGGCAACTTCTCGGTTACGCAACCGAGCAACACGATTGCCAGCAGCAGTGCTTCCAGCGACACGACAGAAACGAATGAAGACTTGCCTACCTGTGGGCTGAACGTCGGTCGCACCGTCTGGTACAACTTCACACCGACGGTTGCCGGAACCTATACCATCTCGCTCAGCGGCAGCGGGTTTGACACTGTGCTGGGCGTGTATACCGATATAAACCCGCTTTCCCCTGCGGTGAGCAATCTCAATCAGGTGGCCTGCAACGATGATGCGACAGCCGCCGTCCTATACTCATCACTCAATCTGGTGGTGAGCGCAGCGCAGATTGCGTCCTCGACCACCTTCCGCATTCAGATTGGCGGCTATAGCGGCGCGTATGGCAACTACAACCTGACAATCACCCGCAGCGGGGTCGTCGCATTGGTCGCCCCGGTGATGGTGTCGCCTGCGACTAACACGGCTGTGGTGGATACCACGCCTGAACTGTCGTGGAATGCTGTTGCGAACGCTGCGGGCTACGAAATTCAGTATTCGACTTCAGCCACCTTCGCCAGCGGCAACGTCAACAGCGATTTTGCAGGAACTTCCTTCACATCGGGTTTGACACTGGTAGACGGGACGAAATACTACTGGCGCGTCCGCACGATTAATGCCAACGGTGTGCGCGGCGCATATAGCGTAGCCCGCAACTTCACCGTTCGCACTGCACCGCCCGTCCTAACTGCACCGCTGGATGCAGCTGTTACCCAACTGGTACGCCCTACCTTCACATGGGTCGCCTATCCGGGTGCAACCAAGTACAGTCTGTGGCTGGATGCAACCGATAACACCTGTGCGATTGCCGACCCGAATATAACCTTCGATTACCAGACGACAGCCGTCAGCTTCAATCTGGCAACGGCAATCCCTGCCAATTTCCTCAGTCACGGTCAGAGTTACTTCTGGTGCGTGGCGGCAAAAGATACACAGGGCAATTGGACGACCTATAGCGCCTATCGCACCTTCACAGTGAATCTGATGAATGCGCCCGCCCATAATGTGATCATCACCAGCACCGCGCTGCCCATCAGCCGCCGCCCCACCTTCAGTTGGATCACGGCAGGCGTAGCCGGAGCGCAATATCAACTCGAAGTGTCGTCCACGTCCGATTTCAGCAACGATCCCTCGCCAGCGAGCGCCGGGCCGGTCATCCTGAACAATTCGGGGTTGGATAGCTACTATTTCCGGTCAGCGGCCATCACCACGCTCTCGCTGCAATTGCCCGTTGGTGCGGAACTGTTTGACCGCAGTGCCTACCACTGGCGCATCAAGGTCAGCACCGATGCGGGATTGAACTTCAATCCCACCACACCGCCCACGCGCACCTTTAAGGTATCAGCGGTTGCCCCGGTGGCTCCGGTGCTGGTCGCTCCAGCAACGCTGGCGAACATCTTCTCAACCACAGTGTTGTTAGACTGGAACGATACCACGAGCAGCGCCAACGACCCGTTCACCTATGAACTGGAAATCGCCAACAACAGCACATTCACACTGAATAAACAGCCTATTCCCGATAGCGATGCCAACCTCACACAGGAAGAAGTGTCAGGTTTGACCGCTGGGACGTACTTCTGGCACGTCCGCACCGTCAATGAACTGGGTGTAAAGGGCGCATTCAGCGCCGCCCGCAGCTTCACCGTTCGCACCACCGCCCCCACGCCGAATTTGCCCGTGAATGGTGTAACCGTCGGCAACGCCAAGCAACCGATGTCGTGGCTGGCTTATGTGGGCGCAAAACGCTACGAACTGGAATACTCGCAGGACAACACGTTCGCCAGCAGCGTGATTGTCACCGTG
>CAIVEA010000560.1 GCA_903904765.1 uncultured Chloroflexota bacterium | reverse complement strand
TGGGTTTCCCCGGTGGCGATTTCGCCCATCGCCTGACCGCCGCCGCTGACTTCGGTATGACGGGATTCTTCTTCGTTGAAGCCAGCCATATCAATGCCAAAGTTGCGTTCTTCGGCGATGTCTTTGATGACCTGCAACGGCAGGCCGAGCGTCGCCTTCAGGTAGAAGGCTACACGCCCCGGCAGTTCGCTGCGGTTCTCTTTCGCCAGCATGTCCAGTTCCGCGTTCAGTTCCGCCAGACCGCGATCCAGCGTGCGGCGGAAGCGGATTTCTTCCTGCGTGATGACTTTCTTGATGGCGGCGGCGCGTTCGGTCAGTTCGGTGTAGTGACCGCCCATGATCTCGATGACCGCATCGGCTACATCAGCGAGGAAGGGCTGATGGAAGCCGATCTTTTCGCCAAAGCGGGCAGCGCGGCGGATGACCAGACGGCACACCGAGTCACGGCCTTTTGCGCCGGGCATCACGCCGTCGGCAATCAGGAACACGGCGGCGCGGATGTGGTCGGCAATCACGCGGTAGGGGACGATGTTGGCATCCCGTTCGGCATCCGTGTGTCCGGTCAGGGACTGGGTTTTGCGGATGATGGGCATGAATAGGTCGGTTTCGTAGTTGGAGCGCACGCCGTTGACCACGCTGAGGATGCGTTCCAGCCCCATGCCGGTATCTACGCCGGGGGCGGGCAGGGGGACATCGTACTGACCGGAGTGCGCCGGGTCGGCCTGCGTGCGGTTGAACTGCATGAACACCAGATTCCACAGTTCGAGGAAACGGTCATCTTCTTCGACTAGCGAAGGGATGATATTGTCTTCACCGCGTTCGGGATATTTGTCCCAGTGCAGTTCGCTGGTGGGGCCGCAGGGGCCGGTATCGGCCATCTGCCAGAAGTTGGTTTTCGGCCCCAGACGGGCGACGCGCTTGGGGTCTACGCCCAACTCGTTCACCCAGATGTTGTAGGCTTCGTCGTCACTCTGGTACACCGTGAAGGCGAGGCGCTCTTTGGGCAGGCCGTAGACTTCGGTGAGCAGCGTGTAGGCGAACTTGATCGCATCGCGCTTGAAGTAGTCGCCAAAGCTGAAGTTGCCGAGCATCTCGAAAAAGGTGTGATGGCGCGGGGACGGGCCGACGTTTTCGAGGTCGTTGTGTTTGCCGGAGACGCGCATGCACTTCTGCGAGGTAGTGGCGCGTTTGTAATCGCGCTTGTCGAGGCCGAGGAACACGTCCTTGAACTGCACCATGCCCGCATTGGTGAACAACAGGGTGGGATCGTTGGCGGGAACGAGTGCCGAGGATGCCACCTGTTTGTGTTGAACTTCTTCAAAGAATTCCAAGAATGCGCGCCGCGCTTCCGCGCTCGTCATCGGTTTCATGACCACAACCAATCCTGAATTTGTGTCCAATTTACCCGTGATTATAGTCTGCGCTGGCAGTTCGCAACAGGGGCGATAACCTCACCCCTCGTATCCCCTCTCCGTGATGAAATGGAGAGGGGAAGTTGAGTGCAAAGGGGATTAGGCGTTGGTCGTGACCATGCCGCTGAGGATGAGGATTGCGCCGAGGGCGATACCCAGTGCCGCCAGCGGGGAATGGGTGGTCGTCCAGCCGACGATGATCGCGCCGAAGCTGAGACTGGTGGCGAGCAGGCGCGTTTGCAGCGCACGCCGTGACGTGATGGCGACTGCGCCGCACAGCGCCAGCAGCACGCTGAGGATGCCGATCAGCATTAGCGCGAAAAACACAGCTTCGGCGGGCAGGTTGTTGGCGGCGATCACCAGCCCACCGCCGACAATCGTGGCGACCAACGGCAGCAGGATGTCCGCCATCAGCAGTTCAAAGCCGTTGACGGGTAGGAACTGCCGTAGGAAGCGTTCTTCCACATCCACGCTGAACACATAGAGCAAGCCGATGGGCGGAGCCGCACCGACGACGAGCAGCCACAGAATCCACACCTGCACGGGCGGATTGCCCGCTAGGATGAGTACTGCGATTTGCGTCAGCACCGCCCCCCATAGACCGCTGAACAGCAGCATGAATGGGTGGCGGATGTAGGAGATGGCGGCTTTGGCGGCCAACGCTTGGAAGCCTGTCACATTTTCCGGCAGGCGCAGGGTGGCCTTGCGCGAACCGCGTGCGCTCTGCATGCGAATGCGGAGTTGCACGTCAATTTGCTTCCATGCCATCAACCCTAGTGCCTGTATGCGGGCGTACAGGATGCTTTCGTCGGTGGCTTGCACCATGTCAATGCGGGCGGCCATGCGCGTCATGCCCCACACCACGACCACCGCCAGCGCCACCCATAGCAGCGGCAGCCATGCGGGATCATGACCGATGATGAACAGGATGAGGCTGCGACCCGGCCAGAGCAAGCCATCCGGCCACGCAATCGCTGCCGGAACGAGGAGCAGCGGCAGCGCCCACAGGAAGCGCAGGCGACGGATGCGGGCATCTATTAGGCGCAGAATGCCGAGCGCCCAGCCAATCGCCCATGTGGCGACGACGAACGGGATGAAGATGAGGATGGCGCGTATAGCGTTGTATGCGCCGACGGTGTTCCCCAACGGGCGGCTGAGGAAGATGGTCAGCAGTGCTGCCAGCACACTGATGAGCAGCACGCGGATGATGACCTGCCGCACGAAACCGATGAACACGGGCGCTGCCGGACTGATGGGCGAACCCGCGATATACGAGATGTCCTCGAATGTCAGTTTGAGGGGGGTGCTGTTTAGCGCCACCATGATGACATACACTTGCAGGCCGAGCATGACGAAGGGCAGCACCATCAGGGTATCCGACAGGGACGCGCCGTTCAACAGGCCGCCGAGCGCGTGGGCTTGATCGTGCGCCCATGTCCACATCGCGCCTGCCCAGATGCCGCAGATGCCGAGCAAATAAAGGATGTAGGCGCGGCTGGAGAGCGAACCATTATCCGGTTGGTAGCCCAGTACTCGCAGCCAGTAAACGGCTTCGTCCTGAAACTGCTTCCAGCGCAGCCAGCCCAGCACGCGCAGATCATTCGTCATCAGCGGTCACTTTCCGCGCACGGATGGCGGCACGCAGCAGAGCTTCCAGCGTTAGGTTGCCTTCTAAGTGGAACTCCGCCCGCAATTCGTCCGGTGTTCCATGCCCGATCAGTTCCCCGCCTTCCATGATGAGGTACTGGTCGGGGTGCGCTTCCTGCGGCAACTGGTGGCTGCTGAGCAAGATGGTCATGCCTTCGGTGCGGTGGCGGTTGAGTTCTTCCCACAAGTCATCTGCCGAAACCGGATCAAGCGGGCCAAGCGGTTCGTCTAATAGCAGAATTTTAGGTTCGATGAGCAGCGCCATGCACAGCGCTAGTTTGTAGCGCATCCCGCGTGAGAAGCTGAAGGGGAAGGCCGAACGGTTGGGATACAGACCGTAACGCCGCAACAAGTCTACCGCGTCATCTTCCCAGTTTTGCCAGCCGTGCAGTTGCGCGTTGAGTTGCAGATGTTCCCACGCCGTCAGTTCGTCATAGAACGGAGGGGTATCCGGCACGAGGACAACGTGTTCGCGGATTTGCCGTTCGTCACGGTTGACTGATTGACCGAGGATAGAGACATTTCCATCGGTGGCGCGTGTCCAACCAGCGATACATTTGAGCAGCGTGGATTTGCCCGCGCCGTTGCGCCCGACCAGCGCAACCAGTTGACCTTCTTCAAGGTCGAAAGAGATATTGGTCAGGGCATGGAATGAACCATAGATGTAACCAACATTTTCAACAGAGAGCAG
>CAIVEA010000559.1 GCA_903904765.1 uncultured Chloroflexota bacterium | reverse complement strand
GCTCACCCATGCCCATCTCGATCATATTCTCGGCCTCGGCGGGCTGGTGTCCACTTTCGCCCGATGGGAGAGCGTGGGTGAACTGGAAATCTGGGGCGGCAAGGCCACCCTCGACCGTGTACAGGCGCTGTTGTACGGCTTGGTGCTGGACTACGAACGGCTGGCGATCCAGATTCATCTGCTTGACCTCAAACCCGGCCTAATGATGAACGCCAAAGAATTCACCGTCAACGCCTTTCCGGTCACACATCGCGGCCCCGGCAATTTCGGCTTCATCTTTCAAGAGAAGTCGCGCCGTCCGTTTCTGGTGGAACAGGCCGAAGCATTAGGGATTCCGGTGGGGCCGGAACGCGCCCGTCTGGTGCGCGGCGAGTCAGTCGCGCTGGAAGACGGGCGGGTGATCGCACCCGAAATGGTGCTGGGCGAACAGATTAAAGGGGTGAAACTGGTACATATCGGCGACACCGCCCGCACCGACAACCTGCGCGAAGCCGTGCGGGATGCCGATGCGCTGGTGATCGAGGCGACCTTCCTCGATGTGAACGTGGAAGAAGCACGGTCATTCGGGCATATCACCGCCCGTGAAGCCGCCCAATTGGCGCTGGATTGCGGCGTGAAATCGCTACTGCTCACGCATGTTTCGCGGCGCTACCGCGAACGGGATGTGATCGAGGAAGCGCGGCGGGTGTTCCCGCAGACCTATGTCGCCCGTGATCTCGATCATTTCGTCATCCGCCGCGATCAGCCGGTGGAGCGCAAACGCGCCGATGATCCCCCGCCGGAGGACGAC
Organism: uncultured Chloroflexota bacterium; assembly: GCA_903904765.1. The sequence goes on along the minus strand of CAIVEA010000559.1, from coordinate 3,720 downwards.
TAATGTGGACTATCCAACCGCTGACCGTTGAGGATGTGCCGCAGGCGGCGGCCTTCGTGGAACGCTTACAAACGGATTCGGCACATCATATCGCCTATATCAGCGAGGCCAACGCCGAAGAAATCGAGATGGCGTTCGTCGGGTTAGAACCGAACGGGCTGGCGAATGTCCTCACCGCCCACGAAAACGGGCGCATCATCGGGCTGCTGGGCGCGGATGTGAGCGCCCACATGCGGCGCGTATGGTGGTACGGGCCGCTGGTCGAGCATGATGACTGGCAGACCGTCGCGGACGGGCTGTATCAGGCGGCCTGTGGTGCGCTGCCACTGAGGGGCATCCGCCAAGAAGAAATGTTCGTGGATACAGCCAATGAACGGGTGGCGGCCTTCGGCGAACGCAACGGGTTCACGGCAGGCGAGGCTGAGATCAGCCTGTGGTTGGGGCGAGAGCGCGTGTCCAACCTACCCACGCTATCCGCACCCGTGCTGCCCTACGCATGGCGCGGCGCATTCGCCTTCTTGCATGATCGGCTGTTTCCGAAAACCGATGACAAAGCGGCGGAAATTCTCAAGCGCCTCGGCCCGCATGACTGCGTATTCGCGGTGCTGGAGGCCGGTATCTTCCTCGGCTATGTGTACGCCCGTGCCGAACCGGAAACAGGCAGTGGTGCGATTGATTTCGTGGGCGTGGCGGAACCGGCACGGCGGCGCGGCATCGGCTACCAACTAACAGTGACGGCGTTGCGCTGGCTGTTGAGTTTCCCGCAGATCGAGGACATCACACTGACGGCGGTAGCACAAAACGCCCCGGCGCTGGGGCTATTCACGCAACTCGGTTTCGAGCCAATTCAAGCCCTGCTGCCCTTACGCAAGACGCGGCGGTGAGGCGCACAACAGATGGCTGACATCACTCGTATCCGCGAAGCATTTGTACAGGGGCATTATCTTTTTACTGAACATGGGTCGAGTCGAGCAGCAATACGCGCTATACGCAGCTATGAAATCAACCAAGCGATTGAAAATGCAGAAGTCATCGAAGATTATCCCGATGACAAATATGGCTCAAGCTGTCTTTTGTTAGGCTTTTCAGAGACCAATCGTGCGCTTCATATACAAGTAAGCTATCCTCCATGAGTGAGAATCATCACCGTTTATGAGCCTGATTTAGCGTTTTGGGAAGCCGATCTAAGAACGAGGAAAACACCATGACCGAATGCTTATACTGCAAGGGGCAACTCGAAGCGCGTCTGGTCACTCGTGTGCAGGATTATAACGGACACTGGTACATCATCGAGAACCTTCCGGCGATGGTATGTACACAATGCGGCGAGATATTCTATACCGCCGAATCGCATGATCGCGTGATTGACCTGATTACGGGCGGCACAGAACCTGTGCGCCTAGAAACAGTCGCAGTGATGGATGCCAGCAAAGTATCGTGACATAACGCCCCGAAGGATCCTTACGCAAGACGAGGAGATAACACCCGATGGCTGACATTATGAACGACCATCTGCGGGCGCGATTAGACGAATACACCAGCGAATTGTTCGTGCAGGAAGACGAAACCTTGCGCTGGATTCAAGAACAGGCGACGGCTCATCAACTGCCAGCCATCAGTGTGCGCCCGTTCGAGGGGCGGTTGCTGCAAATTCTGGTGGCGCTCACCGGTGCGAAAACCGTTGTGGAGATCGGTGCGCTGGCGGGCTACAGCGGCACATGGCTGGCGCGGGCGTTACCTGCCGATGGCAAACTGTACACACTGGAAAAGAACCCCAAACATGCCGCGATTGCCCGCGCCAGTTTTGAACGCGCTGGCGTGGCGGAGCGCGTGGAACTGCTGGAAGGGGACGCACACACGTCGCTGCACAACCTCATGCAACGCGCCCCATTCGATATGATCTTTCTAGATGCGGACAAAGTGAGCTATCCGGCCTACCTGAAGTGGGCAGTGGCGAACCTGCGTCCGGGCGGGTTGGTGGCGGCGCACAACGCCTTCCGCAGCGGCAAGGTGCTGAACGCGCAATCCGATGATGACCGGGCGATGGATGCGTTCAACCGCGCATTGGCTGCCGAACCCACGCTCGACAGCACCATCCTCGCCACCGGCGACGGCATGGCGGTGGGTATCAAGCGGCGGGCGTAGGCGGAGAGCGCCTCAAACACCTGCATATCACCTTCTCATACGAGGCATCCCCGGCAATCATGGTAGCAAACAGGCCACACGCCAGTTAGAATGCATGCAAGTTCATGTTCCTACTACGCAGAGAAACACCGTCTTACTCTACAAAGGGACGTTAGAGATGTCTTTCCGATCTGTCCTGAGGGAACGCGGCCAGTTGTTGCTAATGGCATTGTTGCCCGCCATCATCTCCATCGTGCTGATTCTGTCGCTTGGCAAGCAAATCGGGGATTTCACACCAACATGGAGCGATGAAATCATCAATGTGCATCAGGCTGCAACGTTTAGTGCTGAAGGTTTCAACGGCGGCTATTACACCATGTATGAAAAGCCGCCGGCTGTCGAATTCCTGCATTTCTATACCTATGGCCCCTGGCTCCCGATATTCTATGGCACCATTGGAAAGCTATTCGGCTGGCAGACCATCACCTATCTGATCGTCAACACCACACTGTTCACAGCAGCAGTAGTGTTTTTTGGCATCACTGCGCGGTTAGACAAACGCCAGATGTTGCTCACAGGCATTATGCTGTCCACCTTCTGGGGATTCATGGTTTTCTACTTCACAGGAATGCAGGAAACCGTGCATCACACCCTCGCTGTGTTACTCGCGGCCATCTTCTATCGAGCGATACAGGAACGCAACCAACTCCAGTGGCGCTGGCGCATCGCTGGCCTGCTGCTGATCGCGCTGGCCGCCCTGCTACGCATCTCGTGGGCAATTCTGTTTATTCCATTCTGGGCGCTCTCGCTGCCGAAACGATGGTACTGGCTGCCGTTCACACTCGCCATCAGCGCCGTGATGACCTATCTGCTGCTGACTTTTGCGGGCGGAACCAGTGCGCCGGGCAACAATTCAGTGTACTGGATTATTGACAGCTTCCACTTTTCTTTTCAAACCGGTGTAAACGCAATCTTCGAGACACTTTCCAAGAACAGTCAAAAATTCTTTGATACCGGTAAAAAACCGTTGGATGTGGTTCAGAGCATTCAAATGGTCTTGCTGTTCGCCAGTGTCGTGCTGGTGATTATCGGATCGTGGCTCCGAAACCGGGGGCGACGACTGGCCTCCATTCCGGCTGAAGCGGTGTTTCATGCTGTGAATTTGGGGGGCATCTGGGTAGCGGCGATGTTATTTTACATCATCGGCACATGGGGGGATTTCCGCGTGTTTTCCACGCACCTCATGTTGACTCTGCTGCTATTAATCGCTTTTAAGCATGTTCGTCCGATTCTCCTGTTCATGGTCATCGGTCTGTTAAATGTGTCGCTGTTCTGGGATAATTTTACCGAATTTGTAGGTACAAAATTCAATCCGACAGGTTCCTATTCCCAAGACATCTGGGATCGGTTTGAGCAGGCTATGCCTTTGATTGAATACCATTCGGATGCGCCAAACAGTTGGTGCAACACCCTCTATATATCCGTACAGTATTTCGATGGTGGACTGCTGACGCGCATTCCAGCGGGTATTGGAATATCCTTTTTCTGGGAAACGGACAAAATACCCTTACCCATTCAATCGCGCTATATACTGAT
>CAIVEA010000558.1 GCA_903904765.1 uncultured Chloroflexota bacterium | reverse complement strand
GGCTTCTTGGGGGTCATGGTCTTCACGACCGTGCAAACCCCACGCTTCTGCGGCGCACCCTTACGGCGGCGCGTCCGCTTTTGGCTGTACGCATTCAGCGTGTACTGAAGGGCTGGCGCTTTGGACTTACTCTTCTTGGGTTGGCGACCCTTGCGCACCAGCTGGTTAATCGTTGGCATACGTTTCTCCAGATCCCTTAAACTGTATTTGGGCAAGCAAACGGGCGATCCGCACAACAGAACGCCCGTAAACCTCTCGCCGTAGGCGAGCCACCCCAATTATTGGGACGCTTTCGCCAACCATTGCTCAGTTCAGCAGTCGCATTGCCTCAATTGTGCGAGGGTGCGTGCCGTTATGTTGCAGTCACGAATACTATCATCCCCCCCTCTCTATGTCAAGTCGTACTTGACTCACGCATGGGGACGTTGTATCAGTTCGCCGACGGCCTGAAGCAGTTGTTCCACGCTCACAGGCTTGCCCAGAAAACTATCCGCACCCGCCTCCGCAGCTTTGCCGGATTGAAAGCCACCTGTCGCCCCAGAACACACAATCACGCCCACGCGCTCCCCGCCCTCCTCGCGCCGAAGCAACCGCACCAGATCATGCCCGTTCATATCCGGTAGCATCAAATCAAGGATGACGATGGCCGGCATAGATTGGCTCAAGCGTGTCAGTGCCGCAGCGCCATTGGTGATGACATGCACCTCGAAGCCAGCATGTTTGAGCGCCAGTTGGAACACCCGCGCCACGCTCGTATCATCCTCGACCACCAGAATCTGCTGCCCGGCACCGATGGGGGCGATAACATCGCGGATGGGTGCGCCCATCATCGTGTCGTTCGCGCCCAACACCGGAACCACCACAAAGCGCACTTGCAAGCGCATCTGCCCGATTTCCAGTTCGTCGCCATGCCGCAGTCGGTATTCTTTATTCGGCTCCAGCACATGCCCATTCAACTGGGAACCGTTCACGCTGCCCAGATCGCGGACGCGAATGCGCTTATCCTTCACCAGCAATTCGGCATGCTGGCGCGAAACGCCTTTGGTATGACCACCATACTTTCCCAGATCAATCGCTGGATGAATGCCCTTCACGGGGTCATCGCGTCCGATCAGCATGGTTTCGCTCACCTGCACCTGTATCGTGTCCGCCGTTCCGATGATGCGAAACTCGATCACCCACGGCAGGGCATCATCCACTGGCGGAGGCGGTTCCAGTGGCGGGAGGCGCTGCACTTCTGGCGGGGTCAGCGGGCGGGTTTCTTTGGGTTTTTGTGACGGGTCAACCATAGCGATAGCTATCCATTCTGCTTCATGCGATTACATTTCGCGCCGCTGGTCACAGCGCCATTGACATGAAAACTGCTACGGCTGGAACGAACGCAGTATCCGCGCTTCGCCTTCCAGCGTATACACGCCGACGCAGGCCGGAATCAGCGCCGTCTGCCCCAAACCGAGCGTCACGCTGTAGTCACCCGTGCGAATCACAACGCTGCCACCGATAGACGTTAATATATGGAAGCGGCGACCAGCTGTGTCCAGCGTGATTCGCAGTCCGTTGCGCGGTGTCATCTGATGCAGCAGTGTGCTGAAGAACGGCGTTTGTACCAGATCAACCACCGGCAAGGTATTGCCTGCGGTATGCAAAATCGGCGGTAGCGACTCCAAGTTCGACACCGCCACGCCCTTTTCGATGTGCAGGGTACGCGGCTTGCCGTTCAAATCCATGCGCCCCCAGTCATACAGACGATAGGTGATGTCCGAGGATTGTTGAATCTCGTAGATGATGATACCGGGGCCGAGCGCATGAATGCCCCCTGCCAGATTTACCAGCACATCGCCCACATTCACTTCTTCGTAGGCCAGCAGCGGCTCCAACGCATTATCACGGATGGCCTGCGCCATCACCTCACGAGTTGTGCCGGGGCGCATCCCCTTCACAATTCGCACACCGGGGTCGGTGGCGAAGAAATACCATGCCTCGGTCTTGCCACGAGGTTCACCTTCCAGTTCACGCGCCTGTGCGTCATTGGGATGCACCTGTACCGAAAGCCAGTCGTTGGCATCCAAGAACTTCGCCAGCAACGGAAATCCGTCGGCGGGGTCGTTATCCGCCCCCACCAGCGCGTGACCATACTCGCGCAGCAAATCACCCAGCGAGCGCCCACTGAGCGCCCCTTCAACAACGGTAGCGGTGTCGTGCATCTCCCATGTTTCGCCATACGGCTCATCAGTGGGCAGGTCCTTGTTGAGCAGCGTTTGCAAACGGCGGCCACCCCACACCTTCACATGGAAGGCCGGGCGCAGCAGCAACGGGTAAAGCGGAAGCATAAGCGATCCTTTCTGGAACGATACGCGCAGCGTAACGGCTATTGTACGCCAAGATGGGCGCGGCTGTCGTCCCCGCGCACAAACTACCTGTATTACAAAAAATTCTTATGGAATCCCCCTATATTTGAGGGCGCACAGAAACAGACTTGGGTTATACTGAAACAGTTAGGAATCGCTCGAAACTCGTATTCGTCCATCTATTCTAGGAGATAGTGTCGTATGGCTCCGTCGCTGTTTGAAAAGATCAACACCCTCATCAGCGCCAACCTACATGCCATCGTAGACCGCGCGTTGGAATCCAATTCCGTTCAGGTCATGGACGAATACATTCGTCAAGTCGAGAGCAATCTCGAAGACCTAGAAGAATCGGCGGCGACTGTCGGCGGGACGGTCAAGACGCTCAAGCGCAAATACGAAGAATTCGCCGCCGCTGCTGAAAAGCTGGATCGGGATATTGACACGCTGATCGTGAAGGGCAAGGATGATCTGGCGGCTGCCGCGCAAGCTGAACTGAACACCAAGCAGCAGCTTTCGCAGGAATACTATCAGCAATGGCAAGATCAGGAAACGCAGTACAACAAAATGCTGGACATGCGCCTGAAGCTGGAAAGCCGCCTAACTTCCATCAAGCAGGAACGCGAACATTTGCGTGCTTTGATCGAACTGGCGGAGGCCAAGAAAGTCACTACCAAGACCATCAAGAGCCTCGACGATCTCTCGAACGTGGGCGATGCCGAGATCAGCAGCCTGACCGACCGCATCCGCAACAGCCTTGACCGCGAAGATGCCCGTCTGGAGATGGCGACCAAGAACCTGTCGGACGCGGTGGACGAAGCAGTGCGCGGCAGCGAAGTCGAGCGTCAGTTGGACGAACGCAAGCGCCGTCTGCTCAGTGGTTCGGGCGGCGGTCAGCAGAGTGGTGGTCAGAGCAGCAGTTCCAGTTCATAACCCGCCCTCACCCTACAGGTCCTCTCCCTCAGCGTGAGGGACTTCAAACCCCATGTAATCGTCTTTCCCCCTTCTCCCTGAGGGAGAAGGGGCTAGGGGATGAGGGTGAGCGCAACCGGGGGCGGCTGTGAGCCGTATAGAACAGCACTACATTGCGGAGCAAAACCATGTCTAATGAAGTTTCCGTGCGAGATCGAGCCACAGGCGCAATCCTACGCAGCGCCATCCTCAGCTGGCAAACACTGCTCACGGTGGCGGTGACCGGCGTGCTGTTCATCACCCAGCCCACCCCCTTTCAGGGCTGGCAGCCGTGGTTCTGGCTGGTGGGCGGGGCGCTGGCAGAAGTAGCCTTCGTTGTCTCCAACCTGACCGACCCCGATGCCGCCAGCCGCGCCGTCTCGCGGGAGTTCGAGGAAAAGTTCGACATCAGTCAGGTCAAGAACCCGGTCTCGCGCCAGCGGTTGCAAAGTGCGCTGGAGTACCGCCGCAATATGGTGGCGCTCACCAAGCGGCACGGCGGCGCGATGCGCGTCAGCTTGCAGCAGACCGTCGAAGACGTGAATGACTGGATCAAGCACATGTACGATCTGGCGCTGCATGTGGATGCCTTCGAGGATAACGAACTGGTGGAGCGTGACCGCAAAATGGTTCCGCAGCAGATCGAGAAGGTGCAGACGCGGCTGGACAAAGTGGAGCGCGACCCACAAGTACGCGCCGAACTCGAAAACCAGTTGCGCCAGTTGAAACAGCAATTTGACAATCTGGAAGCAACAGCCAACAGCGCCAAACGCGCCCAGATTCAACTGGACAGCACGCTCTCCTCGTTGGGGACGATCTACGCGCAAATCTCGCTGCTGGGAACGAAAGACGTGGACAGCGCCAAAGCGCAACGGTTGCGCCTCGAAATTCAGGACGAGGTGGCTAGCCTGCAAGACACCATCAGCGCACTGGACGAAGTGCAGGGGCAGCGGCTGGCGCTGCGCTGACCGTCCACCCTCTCAAACACGAATCTAATGGGGCGCATCCAGTACGGTGCGCCCCTCAACTTTCATCCTGATAATCTATCTGCCAATTCTGGTTATGCCCCCTCACACGGATAAGTGCCCATATTCATTTCCACCAAACGCTGAACCGCACGCCTATTCAGATTGATTCTCAACACTGTAATCGTTGCACGCCCTTCTGGTGTAGTTCCGACCAGCGATCCATCAAAGCGAATCTGAAAATGGTCATTCCAGTTCAGCCGACGTGGATTGAAAAGTTTTGTTGCGTCCCCAGTCAAGGGGGCAAGTGCTGCCACATTTGCCCCCTTGTAACTGTTACACTCCAAACAGGCGAGGCACAAATTTTCGATAACATCAGCGCCGCCATGCTTAACAGGGATAATATTATCTATCTGAAAGCGCACCAGATGATCTCCTTCTGCGATCCGGCAGTATTCGCAACATCCACCAGATAACATGCGAATAGCACGGCGCTGATCGTTTGTAATCGTCACCGACCTAAACCTCGCAGTTTGAGCTTGATCTTAGTTTTCAACAGCGCGACCAACTGGTCGGCACGGATATAGTCCAGTAGCTCTTGCTGCTCATCAAACGTCAGCAACCCCTCACCATTGCGCTCCACCAGCATCTCAACCCGTTCCTGCAAATCCTCCGGCAGATGATAGGCGAGAAGCTCTTCTGGCGTGGGATCATTGATGAGAAAATCCGTCAGAACATCAAATACGGCTCGTGCTGGCGCGTTCAGCATAAAGCACCTCTCTCTTGCTTCTGACTTTCATTCTGGCACAAATTGTCGGATAAGCTACTGCTCGTCGTCCGGGCGGTGAATGGTGTAGCGCGGCGCGTCCACTGTGTCACCCGCCTTCGGCACATGACGGTTGCCCACCGCCAGCCGATGCTCCTGCACCAGATAGGTCGGCACCACCGTCTCGAACAGACGCATGGCCGCCAGAACCACGCCCAGATCATCCAACTGCCCCACAACGGGGATGATGTCGGGGATGAAATCCAGCGGAGACAGCACGTAGATCAGCCCCAAGAAGGGGATAATCTTCATCCACAGCGGCACACGCGGATCGCGCACCAGCCGCCACGTCACCATCACCTGATCCAGCACCATACGCAGCACGTTCATTCGTCCCTCGGTTCTACCCGCGCCCCCATCTGGGCGCACCATTTCCTACAGGCTATTACGTGCCAGCGGGCGAATCGTTGCGGTTCTGGCGCACAAAAGCCGAAACCAGCCCGAACACCGTTTCGCGTTCGGAGTCCTGCGGCAAAATGTGGTCGCTGCGCTGGAGCAGATGCGCCTGAATATCCTGACTGCGGACGTGTTGCTGGATGTAGGCCATGTTGTCCGGCTTCACCGTCTGATCGCCTTCGGAGTAGATGAGCAGCAGCGGCGCTTGCACACGGGGCAGCGCACGATTCGCCGCCTGCGACACCGCGAACAACTCGGCAACAGCGCGGGTTGACCACAAATCGTAGCGGACGCGCCCCAGAATCGGTTCGCCACGCCGCGCCTGTTCCTCACGGATGAGCGCCGTCAGCGGGCCGGTGTCGGCCTGATTGCTATAGGGGCGAACATAGTGCAGCCAGTTTGCCCACGCCACGCCACGCTGCCGGAAGCGCAGCGGCGCAGCCAGCACCACCGCCCCCGCCACCGAGACTTGGCTGGCGACCAACAGCGCCAGCAGCCCGCCCATCGAATGCCCGATGACGTACACGCGCTCACATTGACCGCGCAGGAGGTGATAGCCGTCCAGCGCCGCCGCGTACCAATCCTTCCAGCGATGACGGTTCAAATCACGAGGGTCAGTGCCATGCCCCGGCAGGCGCGGCCCGTACACCGTGCAGCCCTGCGCCGCCAGCGCCTGCCCCATCCAGCGCACTTCGGAAGGTGAGGCGGTGAAGCCGTGCAAACATAAACAGCCAATCGAGTCGCCGGGGAAGAAAAACGGTTCGCTGCCCGGCATC
>CAIVEA010000557.1 GCA_903904765.1 uncultured Chloroflexota bacterium | reverse complement strand
CTCTGCTGGATGGCTTCGGCAATATTGGTTTGCAACAGCGTCACGGTGTCCGGCGGTAAGAACATGCTCAAGGCATTCGCAAGCTGTTCCTGTGCCGCCACCGGCCCCAGCACGCGCCCGATTCCCACCGCCAGCAACAGGGTCAGCGGAAAAACGGAAAAGATCGCATAATAAGCCAGTGCCGCTGCCTGCCGCATGCCCGAACGCAAAAAGTTGATGACGGCCTGACGGATGTAACCGGGCAATTCACGGGCTTCGGGGGTCTGGTTATGCCACCAGCGGACAATCTGTACCTTCATCATTCACTCTTTACAGGTTCAGTCGCATGATACAAGCAGTCATTTTCGATTTTGGCGGCGTATTCATGAAAACCTCCGATTACCAGCCACGCCACCGCTGGGACGAGCGCCTCGGCCTGCCGCATGGCAGCGTGGAACGGGTGGTTCACGGTAGCGAAAGCTGGCGTGCCGCCCAGAAAGGCCAGCTTTCGATGGAAGCCTACTGGCAGGATGTGGCGCAGCAACTTCATCTGACCAGCGACGATGTGCGCCAGTTGGCGGACGATTTCTACAGCGGCGACTCGCTGGATGCCGATCTGGTGCAACTCGCGCAGGATTTGCGTGAGCGCGGCTTGCGCGTGGCGCTGCTGAGCAACGATGGACCGCATCTGCGCCACAAACTCGATCACCTCGGCATCGCCAGCCTGTTTGACCCGCTGGTCATCTCCGCACACATCGGCGTGATGAAACCCGATGCCCGAGCCTACCAAGCAGTCCTCAGCCAACTGAACTGCGCCCCTCACGAAAGCCTATTCGTGGACGATATGCCCGCCAACATTGAGGGCGCAAAAGCAGTTGGAATCTATAGTATCCACTATACCACAACCCCACTGTTGCAGACGGCATTGGCACAATACTTGCCGCCACCCCCGCGCCAACAAACGTGAGTTGTGCTACTATCGTGACTCAATACCTTACATGTGTGAGCAGAGGAGTATAAACGGAATGGGTACACTCACCGCGCAGGACATTCTGGCAAAACTAGGACCACGCCCCGGCATGGGTTTAGTCTGGGACATCTTCCTCTATCTGGTCTTTTTCCTCGCTGTCATCGTCATGTTCATGCAGTCCGACAAACAGCTCGTCCCGACTCTGATGGCGGGCGGCGTAGCGGCGATGGCCGTCATCGCCAAACTGGACGTACTCGACCCGCGTGAGTTCGGTTCGCTGGTCATCAATGTGGGCATGTTCGTGCTGCCCATGATTATCGCAGGCATCACCAAAGCCAAGAAGTCGCAAGCGCCCGCTGTCATCTGTTCGGTATTCGCCGGGATTTACTTCTTCCTGTTCTGGTTCATTTCGCAGCGGTCATAACCCCCGCTTCAGCGCCGGATGCGACCTGCCCCCTTAGGCGGGTTGCTCCGGCGCGTTCCGATCACCCACCACCGATAGGCTGTCCCCGTCCGTATAGAAATGCACCGTTCCCATCTGATCGGTGCGGTACACGGGCAAATCGCCCAGCATGAGCAACACATCCCCGTTCGGATCGCCTAGCCCGTTGGCGGGGTCAATCTGCACCACCGCTACAGAAGGCTGCACCGCCGCCAGAAATTCCGCGCTGAGTGAACGCGCTCCGGCATGTTTGGGCAGTTGCAGCACAGTTGCCAGCGGCCACTGTCCGCTTCCCAGCAGGCGTTCCTGCCCGTCCATGCTCAAATCACCCATCAGCAGAAACGACACCGTGCCATAAGTCACGCGCAGCACCAGCGCCCCATCGTCCAGCGATTGATCGAGCGTGGGAGGGGACGGCGGATACAGCACATCCAACCGAACGCCGTCGCTACTCTCCATGTGGTAGCCCGTCGTCACAGGCAATCGCCGATCAGCCAACCGACTGGTCAAATCTTTGTAGGCAGGTTCGAGATTCGGTTGCCCGTTGGTAAGCGCCACGCCCACGCCATAGCGATTGAGCAATTCGGGCAGCGCCGCATAATCGAACGCATCCGGTTGCGTGACAATCAACGACTCGATTACACGATCATTGTAGGGCAAGCGATCACCGATGCCTGTCAGCAGTCGTGTGGGGTAGCGCCCGCCATCCACAAGGAACTGCACGCCCCCCGGCGTTTGAATCAGCACCGCGTTGGAATGCCCCACATCCAAAAACCACACATGCAGCAGGCCATCAGGTCGGCTGACGATAGCTGCCGCCATTAACACGAGTACCAGCAGCGCCACACCTGCCGTCGTCACCAGCACCCGGCGGCGGCGGACGAACGCCGCCAGCGCATGCAGCCCTTGCGGACGGACAACCGTCATCACCGCACCCCCGATTAGCAACAGATAGTAAAGCGTAACGATCCGCGAATCCGCACTGAATTTCACCTCCGCCAGCGGAATGTGCGCGAAGGCGCGAACGACACCCAGCGTCCAACCGAGCAGCACCAGATCGAGCCAGAACAGGAGTTGCGAGGCGGCGGGCAACACTAGCGACACCAACAGCGCCGTTAGTCCCATCAGCAGCAAATAGGCTTGCACGGGGATCACCAGCAGATTTACAAGGAGCGCCACCAGCGATAGGCGCTCGAACGTCAGCAAAATGATGGGCAGCACAGCGAGTTGCGCCGCCACGCTGACCACCAGCGGCTCCGCCAGCATATCGCCAGCAAAGGCCAGCGCACGACGCGGTACAACCTGCGCCAGCCCGTGCTGGAACACGCGCCCCATCGGGTTGGCGAGCAAGGTAATCCCCAGTGTGGCGAACAAACTCAGTTGGAAGCCGACATCCCACAGCACCAGCGGATTGAACGCAGCCAGCAGAATCGCAGCGAAGGCCAGAGAAGCCGGGACGAAGGTGCGCCGACGCATAGCACCGCCCGCCACTAGCAAACTACTCATCAGCGCCGCCCGCAGCACTGCTGCCGATGCACCCACCAGCAGTGTGTACAACAATACCGTCACTATGCCGATCAGGGCTGCACGCCAGCCCCGGACGTGCATTCGCGCCAACAAACGCATCACTACGCCGCTGACCACCGCCATATTGAACCCGCTGATGGCAATGATGTGCGATGCGCCCACGCGGTTGAAAGCCTCCGCCACATCCGGCGGCAGGCTGCGGGTATCCCCTAACAAAATACCGGAGAGTAAGCCAGCAGCAGGCTCGGGCAAACTGCGGGCGATGTTGGTACGGGCGCGGGATTTAAGGGTGAATAACACCGCCAGCAGCGGATTACCCTCCCCGCTATGCAAGACTTCGGCGCTGGCATCCTTTAGGATGCTATAGACTCCGCTGCGAGCGAGCATGTCAGCATACGAGAAGCTATCGAATTGCGGGGGTGTCACAAGGCCGCCCGTCACCCGCAGGCGATCCCCGTAGCCAATCGCGGTCTGGTCGCGGGGCAACTGCACGAGGACTATTCCACTGGTGGGCAAGGTCTGTCCGGCACGGGTGACAGTTTCGGACTGCACACGCAGATCAATGCGCGTATCTCGGATGTCCGGCTCTGCGATGACCACCCCTTCGATAGTCATGCCGCCCATCTGGTTATAGCGGCTGATGTCCGCAGGCGGGGGAAGCAGAGCGAACCGCAGCCCGCCCAGTGCAAAACCCAGCGCCAGCCAACCGAGCGCACGCCCCGACAGACGCATGAGCGCCACCGCCATGCCCAGCGCGGCTACCCACCATAACAGCGGATTGGAAGGCGCTGCTGCCGCCAGAAGAATCCCGAACGTGCCGCCCAACGCGAAATAAACGAGGCGCATAATCCCTTTTCACAACAAAAAAGGGTGTCCGAAGCCGGATACCCTTGCTATACACGCACCTGCGGACAGTCCAAATCTACTTCTTGTCGTCTTTGCTGGACTCGACGGGCTGTGCCGGAACTTCGTAATCGAACATCTGGCGATTCGCCGGGACGGGAAACTGCGCCGGAGGCTGCGCCTGTACCGCGCCATTGGTCGCCACTTCGTTGATGCCATTCCGCACCACACCCAGCGCCTTCCCCAACTGCTGCTCCAGCCGCGCAAGCGTTTCCATCACATACTGGTCTGCACCGCGTGTGATGGCCTCGGCTTCCTGCCGCGCCTGCTCAACCAGATTGGCCGCACGGTTCTGCGCCGCCTGCACGCTGGCCTCGCGGTCAAGCTGCTGCACGGCCTGATCGCGGGCGGTCTGAATCATACGCGCCGCTTCTTCGTTAGCCTGCGCCATAATCCGGTCACGCTGCGCCAACACGCGGGAAGCCTTCTCGATTTCTTCAGGAATCGAGATTCGCATCTGGTCAATGATTTCGAGGGCGCGTTCCTCGTCAATCATCGTAAACTTGCTAAACGGCATGTGCCGTCCTTCATCAATCAATTCTTCCAGACGATCCACTAAATGTTGGATATCCATTCGCTCTACCCCTCTAAATCCACTCTGGATGTCAGGAACAGACTGCTCACCCTTTAGTCTCGAATACTGATATTGTAATCAGAAACACCTTGATTCGCATGAATCTCGGCAAATCGCTTTTTCAGCGCCTCGACCACGAACGGCGGAGCCATATTGGACACATCGCCGCCCAGCTCGGCAATCTCGCGGACGGTGCTGGAACTGATATGCAGGTGCTTCTCGTCGGTCATGATCGAGATTGTTTCGATTTCAGGTGCTAACTTTTTGTTCGCCAGCCCCATACGAAACTCGAATTCAAAGTCCGAAAAGACGCGCAAGCCTCTAATCAGTGCCATCGCCCCGACTTGTTGTGCATAGTTTACAGTCAAAACGGAATAGCGTGCAACTCGGACATTCGTCATGTCCCGGAACGCCATCTCCGCCAACTGCACCCGTTCTTCCACGCTGAACAGGATATTCTTTTTCGGGCGGTCATAAATCGCCACGATCACTTCATCGAAAACACGCGCCGCCCGTTGAGCGACATCAATATGCCCGTAGTGAATCGGGTCGAGCGAAGCCGGATAGACAGCGCGGCGGATGGTACTCATAGTTAGCTGCCCCTACCTAACTGAGATCGGTACGTTCATTATGCAGGCGGCTCACCCGCTGCGCCAATAAGTGGTGCTGCTCTTGCGTCAGATCGGGGTCTTCGGCGTAGATCGTCCGCGCCTCGCGCTGCGCCAGTTCCACCAGATGCGGCGTAACCTCGAACAATCTATTCAACTCATCACCGCCACTCTGCCGCATCCCTACCAGATCGCCCGCGCCGCGCATCTTCCAATCCATCTCCGCCAATTTGAAGCCGTCGTTGGTGGATTCCATAATCGCCAACCGCTGCTGTGCTTCTTCCGAATTGGAGTCCGAAAGCAGCAGGCAGTACGACGCATGTTCACCGCGCCCCACGCGCCCCCGGAACTGATGCAGTTGCGACAGGCCGAAGCGATCCGCGCCCTCGATCATCATCACCGTAGCGTTCGGCACGTTCACACCCACTTCCGCCACCGAAGTCGTCACCAGCACCTGAATCTCGCCGCTGGCAAACGCCGCCATCACCTCATCTTTTTCGGCGGGCTTCATGCGCCCGTGCAACAAGCCAACCTTGTGCCGGAAAAAGACCTGTTGCAGTCGGTCATAGGCTTCTATGGCAGCAGGGGCTTCAATCGTCTCGGAAGCCTCCACCAGCGGATGCACCACGAACGCCTGCCGTCCTTCGTTCAACTGCGCTTCGATGAAATTGTAGATGCGGCTGCGTTCGACGGGCTGAATCACACGGGTTTCAATCGGGATGCGCCCCGGCGGCATCTCATCCATCACCGACAGATCGAGGTCGGCAAAGATCGTCAGCGCTAGTGAACGCGGGATCGGGGTGGCCGTCATCACCAGCAGATGCGGGATGGTGGCCTTGCCGCGCAGCGCCTTCCGCTGCTCCACGCCGAAACGGTGCTGCTCATCAATCACCACCACGCCTAGATTGTTGAAGGTCACACCTTCCTGAATCAGCGCGTGCGTGCCGATCACCACATCAATCGAGCCGTCCGCCATGCCGCGATAGATCGACTCGCG
>CAIVEA010000556.1 GCA_903904765.1 uncultured Chloroflexota bacterium | reverse complement strand
CGGCACAACCCTCATCCCCTGCCCTTCTCCCTCAGGGCGAAGGGTGTAATACCATCTTGCTTCCCCTCTCCAAAGCGGTACTCCGCGTGTTGGAGAGGGGACTGAGGGGTGAGGTTCTTAAAAAACCTACCCTTGAAAGGGGGACGGGGGTGAGGTTCTCGCCGCTTGTCCTGTCCCCGCTGGCACGTCATAATCAGCAGGGATGATCGGACGAACAACGAGCGTGTGCCATGAAATTCTTCATCAGCTATTCGCGCAGCGTGAAAGCACAAACCGGCGCGGTGATTGATCTGTTGCGTGCTGCCGGACATGAGGTGTGGTGGGATGGCGACATCCCCGCTAGCGCCGACTGGTGGGCAACCATCCTGCATCATCTCGAACAGGCGCAGGTGGTGATCTTCATGGTGTCCGAGAAGGCGGTGCAGTCGCCCTACTGCATGGCGGAACTGCGCTACGCCATCGCCCGCAACCGTCCGGTGCTGCCCTTCATCATGGACGACCACACGCGCTATGCCATCCCGCCGGAATTCGGGCGGCGACAGTGGTTCGTTTACCGTGACGATGCTGCCGCCATGCTCCGCCAGATCGTGCAAGATTGCGACCAGATTGTGTGGGAGCAGTATCGAGATCGCCATGCGCCACGTCCGCCAGAGCCGAACAGCGGCAGCAGCAGCCTGACCAAACAGTTCCAGCAGGCGGTGGGGCTGGCGGAAGAAGGTCGTTTTGCCGAAGCCAGCGCGGCCTTCCAGAATGTCGCCAGTCTTGACTACGCTGAATGGGGCGAGGAATGCCAGCGGTGGATGGAACGGCTGAATCGCTATGCCGAAATCGCGGAATTGGTCGATCATAAGGCCACGCTGGCCCGCGCCCGCCGCAAATGGGACGACTTGCGGACGGCAGACCCGGAGGCCGCTTTGTTCGACCCGCTGCTGGTGCTGCCGCGCCTATCGTCCGCCGCGCCATAATCCACGCCGTCCGCCGCACCTGTAGCAACGCCTGTCCCCCAGACGATCAGCGCCGGAACGCGCCAGAGTTCGCTAGAGTTGCTTCCGCAGCCTTTCGCATGGATGTCCATCCCCGCCGGAGGGGTGACGCTCGAATCGGGCGGCTATCTCGCTCAAGCTGATCGCTTTACGGTGAGCGCGTTCGAGATCGGCAAGTATCCAGTGACGAACGCACAGTACGCTTCGTTCATCGTGGCGGGCGGTTACGGGCAACCGCGCTGGTGGACGGCGGCAGGGTGGGCGCAACGCGAGAAAGAGAACTGGGGAGAGCCGCGCTACTGGAATGAAAGCATGTTCAACGGGCGCGAACAACCTGTCACGGGCGTGTCGTGGTACGAGGCGGTGGCTTTTTGCGCGTGGTTGAGCGAGACGACGGGCGAACACATCCAACTGCCCACCGAGCAGCAGTGGCAGCGGGCGGCGCAGGGCGATACCCCCCGCGATTACCCTTGGGGCAATAAGTGGGATACCAGCCGCATGAACCACAATTTTGAAGGGCGCGGAACCGGACGCACCACGCCCGTTCGCAAATACGAAGGGCGCGGCGATAGTCCGTATGGCGTGGTGGATATGGCAGGCAACGTGTGGGAGTGGTGCTTGACCGCCTATAACACGGGCAGCACCGATGTGAACGGCACGGATGTCCGCATCCTGCGCGGCGGGTCGTGGCGCTTCACCACCTCGATTTTGTTCCGCTGCGATAATCGCGGGCGATCCGTCCCGCAGGATGGTTTCGATAACCGGGGATTCCGGCTTGTCCGTCTGTGATTGTGGCTATTTCTCTTCCACTTGCGGCTGTCCGTGCAGCGCCCCCGCTAGGAAATCCGCCACATGCTGGACGCGGTGCTTATCTCCGGCACGGCTCAGCCCGCCGTTCATCTGCGTCAGGCAACTGGCATCCCCCGTCAGGATGACATCCGCTTCGCTGGCGGAAATGGCTTTCACCTTATCGGCTAAGAGGGCGCTGCTGATCTCCGGCATCTTAACGGCGAACGTGCCGCCAAAGCCGCAGCACTGGTCGCAGCCTTTGAGTTCGGTCAGCGTCACGCCGGCCACCGCGCCCACCAGCGCCCGCGCCTGATCGTGCAGGTGCAGCATCCGCAGCCCGTGACAGGCATCGTGGAAGGCCACTTTCGTCGGCTCGACCTTGCCGCCCAGATCGCTCACGCCCAGCCCATCCACCAGAAATTCGGTGAATTCCCATGTGATGTTGGCTGCCCAGTTCGCCCGGTCACGCCATTCGGGATCATCTTGGAATAGTTCGGGGTAGTAATCGCGCACCATCGAGGCGCAACTGCCGGACGGACACACGATGACCTGCGCTCCGGCGAAGGCCGTCAGGAATTGCTTGGCAACTTCCCGCGATTCGTCGCGGAAGCCGGAATTGAACCCGGGCTGTCCGCAGCAGGTTTG
>CAIVEA010000555.1 GCA_903904765.1 uncultured Chloroflexota bacterium | reverse complement strand
CTCGCCATCGGGGAGCGCCAGCAGTACACGCTGGAGTTGAAAGCTGGCGAATCGTTCAGTCTGTACCTGAACGCCACCGATAACACCTTCGACACCTATCTGCGCGTGATTGATGTCAAAAGTGGCGTGACATTCACCGAAAACAACAATATCGCGGAGGACAACACCAACTCCGCCATCACCGACTTGAACATGCAGCAAGACCGGACGTTCATTATCGAAGTCGGCTCGGCGCTGGACAGCGGCGCAGGCGTATACACGCTGGAAGTGCGGGCGAACACCCCCATGCCCGAACCCACTGCCGAAGCCACCCCCGGCTAAGCGCACCAATGCAACCGCACCGCCCCTGTGCCGGACACACACCAGCACCGGGGCGGTGCGATTTGGGCATCTTTTCACGAAAGGCGCTTGCGCCGTCATGCCCTTGTAAGCTAGGATGACATGATGATTGGCGACATTATCATGGAGGCATAATCGTTCATGAAGGCAGTGATTTTAGCGGCAGGCAAAGCGACCCGCCTACGTCCCGTAACGCTCACCATGCCCAAGGCTCTTGTACCCGTAGCCAACAAGACGTTGATCGGCTATGCCATTGATGTACTCAAAAGAGCAGGATTCACCGACATCGGCATTGTCGTCAATGACCTCGACTCGCCCATTCCGCAGACACTCAAAGACGGCGCAGGCATGGGCGTACACCTGCAATACATCCTGCAAGAGCAGCAGTTAGGGCTGGCGCATGCCATCGGTCTGTGCCAACCGTTCGTGGGGGATGACCCGTTTTGCGTCTTCCTCGGCGACAACATTTTTCAGGACAAAATGACCGAATTGTTCAGCCGCTTCCTTGAGTCGGATGCACAGTCGGCGATTGCACTGGGCGAAGTTTCTGACCCCACGCGCTTCGGGATTGCCGAGCTGAATGCTGATGGTTCGATTGCCCGCGTGGTCGAAAAACCGAAAGAACCCAAGTCGAATCTGGCGATTGCGGGCGTGTATCTGTTCCGCAAGTCCATCTTCGATGCCATCAGCCGCATCAAGCCATCATGGCGCAACGAACTCGAAATCACTGATGCCATTCAGACGTTGGTGAACGATGGTCAGCGCGTGGATTCGTACACGCTCAAGGGCTGGTGGATTGATGCTGGCAAGCCAGATGCCATCATCCTCGCTAATCAGTTGGTGCTGGAAGACCTGCCCTACACCCCCGCACTGGAGGACAAGACCCAGATCCTCGGCAAGTCCGAAGTCGGTCATCGCGTCATTCTCGGCGAAAACAGCCAGATCATAGACAGTGTGGTGCGAGGCCCGGTCATCATCGGCAGCAACACCATCATCAAGAACAGCTATGTCGGTCCCTACACTGCCCTCGGTGACAATGTGACCGTAGAAGGCAGCGAGATCGAAGCCAGCATCGTGATGCAAAACTGCGTCATCCGCGACATTCCGGGGCGCATTGACAGTAGTCTGCTGGCCGATAATTCGCAGGTCTTGGCCGCACAGCGGATGCCCGCCACACATCGCTTCGTACTGGCTGAAAACAGCTACGTCCAGCTTTAGGAGATACAATGTCGGAGCGAATCGCAGCCCTTCAACGCAACCTCACCGATGCCCGCGCCGAGTTGAATCGGGTGCTGGACGCGGTAGGTGATCGCTGGCAAGAGCCGGTCTATTCAGATGGCGCACAGTGGACAGTGCAACAGGTGGTCATTCACCTGATGAGCAGCGACCGGGGGCAAACCAACCTCCTCAAGGCAATCGCTCGCGGGGAAGAAGGTGTTCCTGCGGATTTCGACCTCGAACGCTACAATCGGCGTTCCGTCGAAAAACAGGCCGCCTCCACCCCAGCAGAACTCCGCGCCGCCATGACCACAGCCGCAGCCGAACGCGCCGCATGGCTGGCCGCACAGGATGAATCGGTTCTGGACAAAACAGGCCGCCACGCTTCAATGCGGGTGCTGTCCATCGAACAAATTCTGAAGGTGATCGCCGGACATGACCGCGCCCATGCGGATGACATCGCAAAGGCGCTGAAGATTCGCTAAAATAACAATGCTTAACGTGGGGAGGCCTTATGACCAGCCTCCCCGTCTCAAAGAGTGAAGGACTGATGGCATGAAAATTCTCGTCGCTTACGACACAGTTCATGGATCAACGGCTGAGATGGCACAATTCATGGGCAATGTGTTCCGCGAATTTCATCATGAAGTCACCGTTGCCAGAGTGACCGATTTGCACGATGTAAAAGGTTACGATGCCTACGTGCTAGGCACACCCGTCTATGGCGGCATGTGGCTCACCGGAATGTCGCAATTTCTCGACGTTTTTGAAAGTGATCTCTCCGCCAAGCCGGTGTACTTCTGGCTGGCCTGTATCCGCGTGATGGAAGATGATGGCTATGAACATGCCCGGAACAACTACGTCTATCACCCCACGCTCAACAAAATCGGTGCGCGTGATCTGACGATCTTCGCGGGCAAGCTTAACCTCGACGGCATTGACTGGAACGAACGATGGACGCTCTCGGCGCGTTACGATGGACATCAGCTTCCCGGCAAGCTGAACGATGACTTCCGCGACTGGAAAGTAATCCGGGAATGGTCTGAAAAAGTGAACGCTGAACTTCAAGGGCAACAGGCGTAACCTATCCGCCGCAACACAGGGCAACGAAAACCCCCTTGCTACATCCGCAAGGGGGTTTTGTTTGCAAGGG
>CAIVEA010000554.1 GCA_903904765.1 uncultured Chloroflexota bacterium | reverse complement strand
TTGATGTCGCGGTGAACGATACCCCGCGAATGTGCATAATCCAACGCCGCCGCCATCTGTTCCAGTATCCGCAGCGCCCGGCCGATCTCCATACGTGTACCAGAACGCTTGAGACGCTTCAGTTCCTGCGCCAAATCTTTGCCCTTAACAAGCTTCATGGCGAGGAAATACGCACCTTCGTATTCGCCGTACTGGTAAATGGTGATGATATTGTCGTGTTCCAGCGCAGCCACCGAACGCGCCTCGCGCTGGAAACGCTTCGCCAGCGTTTGATCGTCCTGCGATTGCGATTGCAACAACACTTTCACCGCAGCGTGGCGCTGCAAATTGTGGTCAATCCCACGATAAATCCGCGCCATACCGCCACTGGCAAGCAAACTCGTCAGCCGATAATCGCCCAACTGATGACCGATTAGCGGGTCTTTGCTGGCATCGAAAGGGGTCTTCACAATCGCCGTTCATCCTTTGCACAGCGCCATCGCGTTGCTGCTCATTATAAGCGGCAACTAACCATTCCGCCCATGAAACTCACCCCAAACAAAACAACGAGCCGTAGCCCGTTGTTTTTGATGGTCACACACAGCGGCAGACCGCCATTTATTTCTTGATTTCGTTATCGAGGTTGGGCAATACGCCCAGTTCCATCGCTTCTTCAAACGTCACATCTTTGCGTCCGCCAGTGGTATCCAGCATTCCCGCCACCTTGTCCAAATCGAACATATCGTCGGCCAGCGCCGAGTCGAGATCGCCAAGCTGGTCGAAAATGCTCATGTCGAGATTCTGGATCGGCTCCAACTTCAGCGTTTCAGGTTCACTGGAGGCCACAGACGCAGTAGGGGCTGCGACAGGTGGTGCAGTAGTGACCGCCGGGGTTGCTGCATGTGTAGGTGAAGGCGCTGTCTTTTCCAGATCGGACGGTTGCAATGTCATGAATGTAGATGTAGTGGTCAGGCCAGAACCACCGCGCCGCTTGGAACGCGCCGGCACTTCCGTCGTCATCCGCACCGAAACTACCGTCGGCTTTTTGATGATCCACGCTTGACCGGACAACAGCGGCAGCAAATCCGTCACCGCTTGGCGACCGTAACGGTTGACTACACCGAACTGGCGACCACCGGCCTGCCCGTCGAACACGGCGCACAGGAAATGGTGGTAGCCCACTGAGAAGACGAATACATCTTTGTCGTCGCCATCATAAAATTGGATGGCCTGTGGCTGACCGCCGATCAACCCAGACATCTCGACGTTCGCCGTCACCATCGGGATGATCGCGCTGGTCAGTTTTTCGCGGTTCAGATAGCCGGGCGCACCATCTTCCAGCAGCACATCGCCGCCGCGTGTAATCAGGATGAGCGCCATCGCGCCCACATCCATCAACATGCGCTTGACAACATTCCGCGCAGCACCCACGTCCATCGGCGGCACAGGGCCATAATCGAGCGTAGTCGTCGTCTCGCTGGCAGGTGGTTTCGCCGCTTCAAAAATGCTATCCCCACGCAGTCCCGCCCGCATCACCCGTACAAATTGCTGCCCATCCAGCGGACGGTGCAGGTAAATAAACGGGGACTCGGCGGTGGTTTCTTCATCCAGCGATTCAGGGTCTTGTGGCGCACCAACGATGACCACCTGCGCTTCGGGAGCAGCCTGCTTCGCCCGCAACGCAAACTCCAACCCCTGTAACTCTGGAGCAAGCCCCCATGAGGTGATGACCAACCTCACACCACCCCGCTTGAGTTCCTCAAGTGCTTCAACACCGTAAGGAATATCTAACTGAATGACAGAGCGATCCATCAGTTCCAACGTACCGCGCACGATACGCCCGATCGCTCCAGTGGGGTCTACGGTGAGAATTCGTTGTAAAGAAGCCATAGGCAAATATACCGGACGCACACCCGGAACGGGTTGCGACCACTCCTTTCTGATCTGACCTAATCAAAATTATAGCGGTATTTCGGTTTCGTGAAACCCGCTAAGTATGGATTTAGAATGAAGGTTTGAATGGAGGCTACAAAACGACACTAAAGTCGGTAAAGCGCATCGGCTCAAATGTGAACATCATCAGGCGACGTTCGTAAGACTGCACATAGCGCAGATGGGCGCGGTTCTGGCGGGCGCGTTCATAACGCACTTCGGCAGGATTCATCTGCGATAGTTGCGCCCACTGTTGCCGTAACCATTCCGTCGCCATCCACCAGCGCGGCGAACGGGCAGGCACGCTTCCCTGTGCGGCGGTCATCAACAGGCGGGCGCGGGCACGGCGGCAATCGCCATCCGAAGGCGGCGGGGCGCTACAAACCACACTCTCGCGAATAAACTCATCCAGATCGCTATCGCGCCAGTTCATGTGCCAATTCTCCTGTCCACGACACCTGATCTAACCGATGACGAAGCGTTTCCCGCGCATAATGCAGGCGGCTTTTGACCGTCCCCACCGGGCATTCCAGAATTTGCGCGATCTCATCCAGATTCTGACCATTCAGGTAATGCAGCACCACCACCACCCGCTGATTAAAGGGCAAGTCGCGGATGGCATCCCGCACACGCCGTTGCATCTCGGTGTGTTCCACCAGATGTTCCGGCGCGAGCCACGACGGGCTAATCAAACGGTCTACAATATCTTCCAGCGAAACGCGGCGCTTCTTCTGGCGCGTAATCCATGTATAACTCAGGTTGACCGTCACACGGTACAACCACGGCATTAGCGGCAGCGCGGTATCAATGCGGGCTGCATACCGATGCACGCGCAAAAAAGTCTCCTGCGCGATGTCGTCCGCCACCTGCGCGTCCTGTGTGATGGCCGCCGCCACCCGGAACACTTGTGTATAGTAACGATCAAACAGGCCGCCCAATGCCTGCAAATTATCCTGACGCAATTGTTCAATCAAATAAGCATCGGAACTATTTTCAAAAGAAACCGTCATTTTGCCTACCCTAACACTCTATCGGGCGAAAACCGCCCACCCTGTACAGCGTTCCCATATCATTTCCACTAAACACCCGAACCGCCGTCTATCTCCACTATGAGAGGAACAACAATTATTGTCAAACGCCATTGATGGATAACCACAGGAATCTATCTCGAATACAGTTGCCCTTGCAAATAGGTTCAATCCATTATAATCACCGTAATAAAACAGGGGACAACGATGCCCCCTGTCATTCATCACGAACATGGCCTATGAAGCACTAGATGGTGCAGCGACAATTCGCGTCCGCGCCAGATACCACAGTACAACCAGCAACACCCCACCGATCAAGAACGGTGCGCCGGAGCCGAGCAACCGGAACAGCGCCCCGCCAATGATCGGGGTAATGGCGTTGGCGGCACTGACCAACGCGGCACTTACGCCCAGCGTGCCGCCCACATCGTTCGCGCCGACGCGCTTGGTGACGAGGCTGTTAATGCTGGGTGACAGCAGCGCACCGCCGATGGACGCAGGAATCATCGCAACCAGTATCCACGCCAGCCCCAACCAACCGCTGTTGCCATCTTCGGGAATGCCGACGGATAGCTTATCGCCCGTCGTGACTTCGCTGGCACTTGGAGTTGTGTTCTGCGTCAGTTCGGCAGTCAGTTCAGCCCGCGAGTACCACGGTACGGATTGCGCGGGGGTGAGCGCGGTCAGCGTCAGACCGACAGCCAGCAGCAGCAAGCCGGTGAAAATCAACGTGCGCTCGCCATATTTGCGGCTCCAAGGGCCGATGTACTTCCCCTGCACCAGCACGATCAGGATGCCTACAAAGACAAAAATGACCGCGTTACCCGAAGCGTTCACCCCTAACCGGTTGAGCGTGAACAGCGAAATCAGGTTCTCGAAGCCACCGAAGATCAACTGCTGGAAAAACATCAGCACCAGCAGAATGCCCACATACGGCTGCCGCAGCGCATGACCGATATTGCCCCAAACGCCCTTCTTCTGGGTGAATTGACCACGCTTTTCCGGCGGTAACGTTTCCTTGAACCAGAAAGTTGTCAGGATGATGGACAGCAGCGAGAAGCCAGCCGCCACATACGCGGGGACATGATAATCGTTGTGGCTGATGCCCAGCGAAACGAATGCGATAATCGGGCCGATGATGAAGCCCAACCCGAAGGCCGCACCGAGCAGACCTAGCCCTTGAGCGCGGGTCTTTTCGGTAGTGCTATCGGTCAGCGCAGCCTGCGCCGCCGCCACATTCGCCCCGGAAAGGCCGTCAACAATGCGGGCGATGAAGATCAGCCACAGCGCATTGGCGAAACCGAGGATGATGAACCCGATGAACGTCCCGATTTGGCTGACGATCAACACGGGTTTGCGCCCGTAGCGATCCGACAGGCCGCCGAGCAGCGGCGCACCGATGAACTGCATCAGCGGGTAGGCCGTCCCCAGCAGACCGATCATCAGCGCATCTGCGCCGAACGATGCCGCGTAGATAGGCATTAGGGGAATAATGATCGTCAGGCCGAGCAGGTCAACAAGGATGATGACGAAGATCGGCAGGACGCGCTTAAAATCCAACTTCTCAGCAGGGGCAGAGGCCGATTGTGCGGCGGTCATGCTTACACTTTTTCCTTTGCGTTAGCCCGAAGGCGGGAACATGCGCCAGCCCTGCGGCAACAGCACCACGCCAATCACCACCAGCACCAGCGCCGCCACGATCAGCATCAGGCTGGCACGGGCGCGGGTGCGGTCATCAGCTTTCTTCCAGCGCGGCGACATGTGCGACAGTGACAGCGCCACCGTCATCACAATCAGGTGCAACCAGATATGCCCGACACCGAAGCCGACCACACCCGCGTAGGTGATGAAGAACACGATGCCGATCAACCACTGGAGCGTCAGCGCCCCGCTGAAGCCGATCATCAGGCGCTGCGCCAGTTTGTCATACGCGCCACCCTGAAAGTACACCAGCCCGATTTTGACCAGCGCCGCCACTGCCAGCAGCACCACCAACCAGCGCACAGCCGAATGCAGATGACGTAGGCCGGTCAGCATCCCGCTGCTAGCAGGCGCAACGGCGGGTGCGGCACTATCGGCAGCCGGAGCAGCCGCAGCGGTTTCCGGCGCAGGTGTGGTTTCGGGGGTGGCCTCCTGCGCGACAGTCAAACTCACGGTCAGCAGCAACGCCAGCACCGTGACCATCACCATCATCCAACTGAACAGATTGCGATTCATTCGATAGTCTCCTGAACAGTACCTAATCCAATACGACTCATCACCTCATCCAGCCAGCGCAGTTCCGCCTGCAAATGATGGATGAGATGTTCGACAACCAGTTGTGATGTGCCATTGTGCGGGGGCGCACTCTGCGCGGAGTCCAGTTCGGCCTGCATCGCAGCACGGCGGCGAACCAGCAACACCCGCGCTTCGTCCGGCGGCAGGCTGTCCACGAATGTCAGCCCCACATCGCCCGTGAACCGCGCTTCGTAGTGTGTGGAAAGGTTCTCACGCAGCATGGCCTGAAAAGCCGCCTCGCCAGAGTCAGTCAACTGGTAGACGCGGCGCGGCGGACGACCTCCCTCCTGCTCCTCCGTCGGGACAAGCCAGCCAGAGTCGGTCATTTTGTCCAGCAGGTAGTAAGCGGTGGCTTTCTTCAAATCCACACAGGATGTCATGTTGTGCTGAATGAACTCATTGAGCTGATAGCCGTGCATATCGCTCTGGCGCAACAGCCCCAACAGCAGCAGTTCCCGTTCCATAGATCATCCCATTCCGAATAGTCAAAATTGACTAATCAGAATTGAGTATAAGCGTAGGATGGGGAATGTCAAGGCCGTATCAAGCAACATGCCCGCACGGGACGGGCATGTCTTAAAGAAACGATAGCAGAGCAGCGTCTAGCTTTTGTTGTCTTTGTCCTTGTTGCCCAAGCGCCGCGACAAGAAACCGCCCATCAAACCGCCCATCAGCATACCGCCCGTCGAAGGCAGTTGCATCTCGTTCTTGTCATCGTCCCAGCGGGCATTGTGGCGGCGGTTCACCCAATCGCTGTACTCGTCACTGGCACTGATGAGCATAGCCTCGACTGCGGCGCGGTCATTGCGGTTGAGGACATCCCGCAGCGCCTGTAGCTGAGCAATCGTGTCATTCAGCTTGTTCGCCAGCGCCTCGCGGTTGTTCAGGAACAGATCGCGCAGATCATCCGGGTGGGTGTCGTACAGATGATGAGTCAGCCGCCCGAACGACGGGTTGGTGATGCGCTGTGCATCCCCCCACCCCGAACCGCGTGTCAGCATGTGGAACACCGCCACGCCCAATGCAGCGGGCAGAGCTTCCGTCACCGCCATCAGACTGTCATGTTCGGCGGGGTCAAAGAAATGCGAGGCCGCACCCAACAAAGTGCAAAAGTCGGAGGCCAGTTCCACCGCTTCTTTTGCTGCTGTCGCTGACGGCATGAGCAGCATATTGCCCTTGTCGAACAGGTCAGCATGGGCGTGAGCGGTGTCATCCAACTCGTCAAACAAGTATGCCGGATTCAGCACCGGCGTGATACCCACCAGATGCGCCCCGCTTTTCAGGTATTTCGTCGCCAATTCCAGCGAAGGCAATTTGAGGGGCGAATAATCCAGCAGCACCGCCCCCGCACGCATCAGCCCCCCGATCTCCTTATAGGCCACCGGAACATCAGCATAGGGCAGTGCCAGCACCACAATATCACGCCCCTGCGCCGCGCCGAACAGATCGCGCTCCACGCGATCAAAACCGATCTTCGCTGCGTCCTCACGCACACCCGCCCGCATATCTGCACAGGTGATTGTGAACGTATGCTGTGCATCTTTACGCGCATTGTAGCGGTTCAGTGCCAGTGCGATAGACGCGCCCACCCGTCCCATGCCCAGAATGCTCACGCTGACCGTTGCCATAGCGTTACTCTTTCTGCTAATTCGCGTTATCAGCGGCCTGCAACCGCCGCAAGAGATTTTCATACGGATGTCCGTGCCAGTGTTCGGGCGGGTCAGCATGGTGCATCCCCAACCAGACAACGGCCTCCGGCGCGCCCGCCTCTGCCAACAGTTCGCCACTCCATGCCGGATGCTGCTCCGACACCACGAACGGACGCGCCCAGAAATTCCGGGCATCCCCACTGCACCAGCGCCGGAACAGAGTGGGCGCACCTTTGCGAACCAGCACTGCCAGCGTCTTTTGCCAGATTCGCAACTGCCAGCGCACCTTGCCGCAATCGTGCAGTAACGCCGCAGCGGCCAGTTCAGGGGGCGCATCGCCCTGCGCCAGTATGCTCCGCAGCACATTCAGGCTGTGCGCCTGTTCACTGCGCTGCAACCGCCCGAATAGCGCAAACAAGGGCGGAGATAAATACTGCCGCGCCAGATCGTCATCAATCGGCCTCGAAAACGCCAGCAGCGCGCGCGTCCCCTGCCGTAGGCGGTAAACCAACGTCACCTGTCAGCCCTTTTAGCGCCCCAGCACAAGCAACGAAAATAGCCAGTTAGCGGGCTGACCGATCAGTTTATCCAGAATGTTGAACTGCGGAGCCACAAAGCTAATCATAATCATGCCGAAGAACAGGTACATGCTGATCTGCTGATTGCGCTGCCACCAACGTGCCTGCTCCGGCGGCAGCAGCGCATAAGCGATACTCCAGCCGTCCAGCGGAGCCAACGGGATGATGTTAAACAGTGCCAGAATCACATTGAACTCGACAATGCCGACCAGAATATTCGCCAGCAAATCGCCCTGAATATATTGTCCCAGCAGCGACGGCACCAAACGCAGCGGGATAGCAAACACCAGCGCCACCAGCAAATTCGAGACTGGCCCCGCCGCCACAGCCGCCAGATAGCCCCAGCGTGGATTCCGCATCCGGCTGGGATTGATGGGCGCAGACCCCAGAATACCGAAACCGATCAACACACCCATCAGGAAGCCGATGGGGTTGATATGCACCAGCGGATTGAGCGTCAGCCGCCCTTGACTGGCGGCGGTGTTGTCGCCCATCCGGTAAGCCACATACACATGTGCGAACTCGTGGATCGTCATGCCGATGAGCAGCGCAATCGCACGCACCAGTAAATCTTGCGGGTTGGTCGAAACCACAGCGCACCCCACTTTATGAGCCAATACGCTCGAAAAGTAACCGGCATTCAGTATAGCACAACGAAGGTGAGCGCCGG
This sequence comes from uncultured Chloroflexota bacterium, assembly GCA_903904765.1. The sequence goes on along the minus strand of CAIVEA010000554.1, from coordinate 3,188 downwards.
ATGAACAGGAAACATGATCGCCCGAAATACTTGACAGGGATTGGAAATCACTTTATAGTTAAATCGGTTTACTAAACCGATTTTATGGACGAAAGAGAGGTTTTTTCGATGTCTCGCACACTCCGTCTCAGCCTATTGGTCGTCTGCCTGCTGCTGCTCTCTGTTGTTTCGGTTTCTGCCCAAGACCCGGTGCATCTGAAGTTCTGGAACTATTGGGATGGCAATAACGGGGAAGCCATTCAGGGGTTGGTAGATCAGTTCAATGCTGACCATCCCGCCATTCAAATTGAAAATGTCTTCTATGGGTGGGGCGAACTGCTGCCGCGCTTGCAAACAGCCATTGCGGGTGGTGAAGCCCCCGGTATCGCGGCTGTAGATATGGCGTGGATGCCTCTGCTCGCCAATTCGGGCAAGGTTGCGGCGCTCGATGCCTACATCCAGAGCGCAGGCGTTGATCTGGCGGACTTCTATCCGGCCTTGCTGAATGTAAACCGTTACAACGATCAGTTGTTCGGCCTTCCCGTCAGCACGAACAACCTTGAACTGTTCATCAACAACGATCTGTTCTCTGCCGCAGGACTCGATCCGGCTGCACCGCCAACCACATGGGACGAACTGACGGCGGCTGCACAGGCCTGCGCGAATCCCGATCAGGGCGTGGTGGGAATGGAACTGTTCACCCAGCCCGGCGAAGGTCTGACGTGGCAATTCCAGGTCTATCTGTGGCAATCGGGCGGCGAATTCCTGAATGCCGATAACACGGCGGCGGCGTTCAATACTCCCGCTGGCTTGCAGGCACTGAACTACTGGAAGTCGTTGATTGACAGCGGCGCAAGCAGCCTGTCGCCGTGGGGTCTGTTCGATCAGGGCAAGGCCTGCATGCGTATGGATGGCTCATGGATGGTCAGTGGCCTCGCCTCACAATCGGCCTTCACTTTCAGCGTCGCTTCGATGCCCATTCCGGCAGATGGCAAACCGGCCACCAATATGGGCGGCGAACACATCGCCATTTTCAACAGCGACGAAGCCACCCAGCAGGCAGCCTTCACGTTCGTGGAATGGCTGACCAGCACGGCTACGCAGGTCGTGTGGGATCAAAAGACTGGTTTCATGCCTGTCCGTGCCTCGGTTGCGGCGGATGCGGGTTTCCAGAGCTGGTTGAAGGACACCGAACCGCGCCTGATCCCGTTCGTGGAAAATCAGCAGTACGCCATTAACCGTCCGTCTGTGCAGGTCTACCCTGAACTTTCGGATGTGTTCAGCGGCTTCCTCGAGCAGGCGCTATACGGGCAGATTAGCCCCGAAGACGCGCTGGCTGGTGCAGAAACGGCTGTGAACGCACTGTTGCGGTAATATTCTGGTAGCGAGTCGCTTCCGTTCGTTGATCTTCACAGAAGCCTCACGAACGGAAGCGGTGACTTATTCAGTCCACACATGGAGTACACCTCATGACTGTAAAAGCGGGCGCAAAACCCCGACCACAGTCGCGCAGCACCGGGTTGATCGCCTTCATCGCTTTGCTGCCTGCCCTACTGGTACTAGGAATCTTCAGCATCTACCCCATTTTGTACTCCGGCTATTTGAGCCTCCACGACTGGGACGGTTTTTCGCCCAATCGGGACTTCGTTGGGCTGCAAAATTACATTGATCTGTTTAATTCCACACAATTCTGGCATTCCCTACAAATCACGCTGATTTATGTCGTGAGCATTACCGCTTTAAGTTCAATCGGCGGATTGTTCATCGCGCTGCTCCTCAATTCGGGCATTCGCGGCGTGACCTTCTACCGGATTCTGTACTTCATTCCGGTGGTGACGGCGACCGTCGCTGCCGCAACCGTGTGGCGCTATTTGCTCGATCCGGGATCAGGTCTAGTCAATACGCTGCTGCGGCAGTTCGGCATCAAAGGGCCAGCATGGTTGACCGACCCGCGCTTTGCGTTGATGGCGGTGATTCTGGTAGGCGTATGGAAACGGGTGGGCTTCAATATGGTGATTTTTCTGGCAGGATTGCAAACCATTCCGCGCACCTACTATGAAGCAGCAATGGTGGATGGTGCGAACACGCGCTCCCAGTTCCGCTACATCACCCTGCCCTTGCTGGCTCCCACCACCCTGCTCGTCGCCATCATGTCCTTGATTGATGCATTTCTGGTATTCGACACCGTATTCGTGATGTCCAACGGGACGGGCGGCCCGGTGGGTTCGACGGAAGTGCTAGGGTTCATTTTGTGGCGCGAAGCATTCCGCTACTTCAATCTGGGTGATGCCTCGGCTGTCGGCTGGATTCTGTTCTTCATCGTGCTACTGGTGACGGTGATTCAATGGCGCGTATTCGGCACATCGGGACGGAGCAACGTATGACCTCAGTGCAATCCGCAGCGGCGGCCTACTGGAAACGCTGGATACCCCGGCGCTGGTACATCCATCTCGTGTTGATAACTGGTGCAGTCGTGATGATTGCGCCGCTTTTGTGGATGATTACGCTATCGCTCAAGCCTGCCCGCCTGACGTATTCGCCACCCTACCTCTTCCCGGACACCTTCGAGTGGCAGAATTATGTGGATGCGTGGAATGCCGCACCCTTTGCCCGCTATTACCTGAACACCGCGATCATGGCACTGGGAATTACGCTCGGTCAATTGTTGTTCTCGTCTTTAGCAGCCTATGCTTTTGCGCGTTTGAAATTTCCGGGGCGCGAAGTGTTGTTCCTGATTCTGCTCGGCACAATGATGCTGCCCATTCAGGTCTTGATTATCCCATCGTATCTGACGGTATTGAGTTTGGGCTGGAAAAACTCCTTTTTCGCCCTGATTGTGCCGCGCATGGTGAGTGCTTTTGGGATTTTTCTGCTGCGGCAGTTCTATTTGAGCATCCCGCGTGATCTGGACGAAGCTGCTTTCATTGATGGAGCATCCCATTTCGATGTATGGTGGCGCATTATTTTGCCGCTTTCGCGCCCTGCGCTGGCAACGCTGGCGATTTTCGCCTTTCTGTTTGCATGGAATGACTTCTTGTGGCCGCTGATCGTGACAGATGACCCGAATATGCGAACGATTCAGCTTGGTCTGGTGATGTTTCAGGGACGCTATTCGACGAATTGGACGCTGCTCATGGCCGGCACGGTCACAGCGACGATTCCAACGGTCATCGCGTTCTTGCTAGGCCAACGTCAATTTATTGAAAGTA
>CAIVEA010000553.1 GCA_903904765.1 uncultured Chloroflexota bacterium | reverse complement strand
CGCTACGGAGAGGGTGATTAGCCGAGGGAATTTACACTTGTGCGCCGTAGGCGTTCCTTCGGCTAATCAGAGGGGTGAGGTCAGGGAGTGCTGCTGACGAACAGGTAGATCGAGCCGGGGGGCAAGGTGAACGTGTAGCCATTCAGCGCCGCCAGCGATTCGCTCTGCACGCCGATGGTTTGCGCGTCCACATTGCTGCTGCGTGGGTCGCCCGTCAGCTTGTACAGCGTCGCCGTCCCACCGGGGACATCCGCCACATTCAGGCTGACCGGAATCGCTTGGTCGAGGCTGCGCGACAGCACAAAGATGCAGGTGCGGTTGGCATCCTGAAAGGCGTAGCTGGCGACCAGCGGCAGATCGTTCACTGCTGGGAAGGGCGACTCGCCGGTGATGGCGGGCAGGTCTACGGTGGGCGCGCCGCTGACCTGCGCCGTGACCATCGCGCCGGAGCAGTGCTGGTTGCGGAGTTGCAGCGCCAGCCACGGCACATGGGCGCGATAGCCGTTCGAGAGCGTGGTGTGCGATGTCCAGTTCGCGCCGGGGGCGAACGAGAAGAACGACTGCGGCCCGTAGCCCAGCGACGTGTTGTACAGGAAAGCTTCGAGCGTGGTGGTGGCGCTGGCGAGCGATTTGCCCAGCCGTTCGGCAGCAGCATCGAAGGGGAATTGCGGATCGGGCAGGGCATAGCCGGGGCCGCCCTCGTAGGTCGCCAGCGTGTAGGCGATCCCCTGCTGCGCCAGTTGGTTGCGGGTGGCGGCTTGGTTGGCGCTCAACACGCCGAAAATCTGCGGGGTGAAGGTCAGCAGGTTGCGATATTTCGCCTCCACATCCCCGCCGCTGACATCCACACTGTCCCAGCCGCCCACGTAGGCCGTCACGCCCATGTACGCGCTCTGGCGGGCGCTGTGTAGCGCCTGTTGCCCGTAGCCGTATTCTGCATCGGGGGTCATCACGAAGCCGCCGATCACAAAGTCAATCACCTCGGCGTTGAAGTCCGGCGTGGCCTGCGCTGCGCTGTAGAAATGGTTGGCGAAGCGCCCCAGCGAACCGTCCCAGCCATAAGTCCACACGAAAATGCCGTTCCACGTCTCGTTGCCCAGTTCGATGCGGATATGGTCGAACACGTCCGTCCACGGGGTGGGTTGCCCGCGTGCCGCCCGCAGCGCCCCATACGGGGTATCCACCGAGCCGGAGAGGTACTCGATCAGGTTTTGCCACTCCTGTTCGCTGAAGGCCGGACTGACGATCAACCAAGGTGTCCCGCCCACCTCCTGCGTTAGCTTCAAGGCTTCCGGCAGGCTGAAGGGCGTGCTGCTGATGATGCCGATGCCCACATCGTAGTGGTTGAGTGCCGCGCCCGGTTCTGCCAGCCACGAGTCTAGCGTTTGACCGAGCGCCACATTGGTATGCCCGCTCCAGATGCGGATCGTCCCCGGATGGTAGTCCATGAGCGCCCGTTTCGCGGCAGGCATGAGCGCATACGGGGCGGCGCTGTTGTCGTAGATGCGCGGGTTATCCACCCACAGCGTCCCTTTTCCGCTAAAGCTGATGTTGACCGTGTTGGTGGACGACCCCGCCGGAAGCGGTTGCAAGCCCGTGAAGGTGAACGAGTACTGCGCCCACTCGCCGTTCACCGTGAACTGCTGTGACACCTGCGGATACTGCCCGAACCAGACATGCACCTTGCCGTCCGGGATTCCGGTTTGCTTCAGCCACACATCCACCGTGTAGGTGGCGTTCGGGTCGAATACGGTGGTGGATT
>CAIVEA010000552.1 GCA_903904765.1 uncultured Chloroflexota bacterium | reverse complement strand
TGTTGTTGTCGTTCTCATTGTCCTGACCGACGTTGTAGGGCGGGTTGCCGATGATGACCGTGATGGGCGCTTTCTTCTGCCGTTCCACGCGCTGGCTATTACGCTCGGTCAAAAATTCCATCTTCATCTGTTCGCCTTCTGCCAGATCAAGCGTATCCACAAAGCACACGCCCTCGAACGGCTCATAGCGTCCGGTCAGGGCGAAATACTCGTGTTCGATGTTCAGGCTGGCGATGTAGTAGGGCATGAGCATGACTTCGTTGGCGAACAACCGCTGCCGGTAGAAGTCCTCCAGCGCACGCGGGTTGCGCTCGGCGGCGCGGCGCAGCAGGTTGACCACGAAATTGCCCGTGCCGGTGCAGGGGTCAATCAGGCACACGCCCTCATCGCCCAGCTTTTTGCCGAATTCGGTCAGCAGCACTTCTTCGACGGCGGCGCACATGAAATCCACGATGGGCTGCGGCGTGTAGACGATGCCGTGCGTATCCGCCACTTTGATGCTGTAGCCCTGAAAGAAGCGTTCGTAGACGTGGTTCAGGAAATCCTGTTTTTCGGCGAACGTGCCTTTGGTTTCCGCCACGCTTTCGATGGCGGTGTAGAAGTAGTCCAGCCGCCCCAGAAATTCGCGGCGGTTGAAGTGCTGGCTGGCGAGCGCGTCAATCACATTTTCCACTTCGGCGGCGATGACGTTGCGGCGGACGAACTCCTCCACATTGAACACCTTGCGGATGAGGCGTTCGGTGAGCATGTGCTGGATGAGCATTTCGTCCACTGCGGCGGGGCTGATGTTGGGGTTCAGCGCGGTCTTGCACAGTTCCATGAAGGCGGCATAGGCCGTCTGGAAGCGGCGGTTGCTGGCGTGGCCTTCGGCGATGCGGGCTTTCAAATCCAGCGCGATTTCCGGGATGCGGTCTTGAAAGGTGGCGACGGCTTCGGTGAATTTTTCGATGACGGGCAGGCGGTAGCTGTAGAAGCGGTGCAGCAGGTCTATGAGCTGTTCCGGCTGGCGCAGGCTGACGCGGCACACTTCGCGCTCGTCCTGAAACAGCACGCCGGTGCGCGTGTCCTCGAAGATGATGTTCTTCAGCGGGTAGCCGCGTGCGATCTTCTTGCGGATTTCGGTATCCAGATCATCGCGGGTGTCTTTGGCCTCCCAGTAGCCGTGTTCCAGCGTCCAGCTATCTTTGAGCACGCCGTCATAGCGCACGGCGTTGGCTTCGCGGCGCTGGCTGACTTCGGTGACGAGTTCCCATCCGGTGACGGGCTTGGCAGTTTCGCGCAGCAGCGTCTCGAAGGCGCGGCGGACGTTGCCTTCGTGCAGCGCGTCCTGCCCTTCGGCCTCCTTGAGCATGAGGTAATACTGGCGGACGGCGGGGGAATCGGGTTTGAGGCTGACGGCTGGCACGCGGACGCTCCTTCACAGGCTACCGGATACATGACCCCCACCGGAGTCGGCGGCTTACAGAACCGTTGTTGTAACGCGGCACGGGGGAAAGAGGCAAGAACCCTCATCCCCGGCCCTTCTCCCTCAGGGAGAAGGGAGGAAGAGGGGGGAAGAACCCTCATCCCCTCGCCCCCTCTCCGTAACGCGGGAAGAACCTCACCCCCGTCCCCTCTCCGTAACGCGGGAAGAACCTCACCCCCTGCCCCCTCTCCGTAACGCGGGAAGAACCTCACCCCCGTCCCCTCTCCGTAACGCGGAGTACCGCTTTGGAGAGGGGGGAAAGACGGGGATGAGGGGTGTCTTGCTCCCTTCGCCCCAGCGGTACTCCGCATGTGGGAGAAGGGCTGGGGATGAGGGTTGTTACACCCTTGTGACTTGTGCGGAAGGCGCTTGTTGGTGACAATCATGCGTAGGGAACACACGAACGGGCAACCTCATGGATGTGATCGAGTCGCACCTCAATCCGGCGGACGAACGCTTTCAGGCCAACGCCGCGCATCATCGGGCGCTGGCGGCGGAACTGCGCGAACGCCTGTCGCGGGTGCGCGGCGGCGGCGGGGAATCTTATCGCCAGCGCCAGCGTGAACAGGGCAAGCTGTTCGTCCGTGACCGCATAGATGCGCTGCTCGACCCCGGTTCGCCCTTTCTGGAACTCGCGCCCTTCGCCGGGTGGGAACTGTACGCCGACGACACGCCCTCCGGCGGGATTGTGACCGGAATCGGGCGGGTGAACGGCGTGGAGTGCCTCATCATCGCCAACGATGCGACGGTGAAGGGCGGCACGTATTACCCGATCACGGTGAAGAAGCATCTGCGGGCGCAGCAGGTGGCGCTGGAGAATAACCTGCCCTGCCTGTATCTGGTGGACAGCGGCGGCGCGTTCTTGCCCATGCAGGACGAAGTGTTCCCGGATGCCGACGATTTCGGGCGCATCTTCTACAATCAGGCGGTGATGAGCGCCGCCGGAATCCCGCAGATCGCCTGCGTGATGGGCAGTTGCACGGCGGGCGGCGCGTATGTGCCGGCCATGTCCGACGAAACGGTGATCGTGAACAAGACCGGGACGATCTTCCTCGGTGGGCCGCCGCTGGTGAAGGCCGCAACGGGCGAGGATGTGACCGCCGAGGAACTGGGCGGGGCGCGGGTGCATACCCAGCTTTCCGGCGTGGCCGATCATTTTGCCGAGGACGACGCACATGCGCTGGAGATTCTGCGCGGAATCGCGGGGACGCTCAACCGGCGCAAGCGGGTTGAAATGGACATCGCGCCGCCCGAAGCACCGCGTTATGATCCGCAAGAATTGTACGGTGTGATGCCCACCACCTTCCGCGAAACGGTGGATGCCCGTGAAGTGGTGGCGCGGATTGTGGACGGCAGCCGCCTGCGGGAGTTCAAAGCCGACTACGGCACGACGCTGCTGACGGGGTTCGCCCGCATCGAAGGCTATCCGGTGGGGGTGATCGCCAACAACGGCGTGCTGTTCAGCGAGAGCGCCCTGAAGGGGGCGCATTTCATCGAACTGTGTACGGCACGCAATATTCCACTGCTGTTCCTGCAAAACATCACCGGTTTCATGGTGGGCAAGGATTACGAGCAGCGCGGTATTGCCAAAGACGGCGCGAAGCTGGTGCATGCGGTGGCGAATGCCCGTGTGCCGAAGCTGACGGTCATCGTGGGCGGGAGCTTCGGGGCGGGCAATTACGGCATGTGCGGGCGGGCGTATGCGCCGCGCTTCCTGTGGATGTGGCCCAACAGCCGCATCAGCGTGATGGGCGGGGAGCAGGCGGCCAATGTGCTGCTGACGGTCAAGCGCGACCAGCTCAAGCGCGGCGGCAAGCCGGATATGAGCGCGGCGGAGCAGGCGGCCTTCAAGCAGCCCATCCTCGACCAGTACGAGCGTGAGGGCAGCCCGTATTATTCCAGCGCCCGTTTGTGGGATGACGGCATCCTCGACCCGCCGGAGACGCGGCGGGTGCTGGGGCTGGCCTTGAGCGCCTGTTTGAACGCGCCGCCTGAAAGCACCCATTTTGGCGTGT
>CAIVEA010000551.1 GCA_903904765.1 uncultured Chloroflexota bacterium | reverse complement strand
GTTCCGGCAGGTTTTTAGGGTCAATGTCGGCATGCATCAGGACATAGAACCCATCACGTTGCTTGTCAATTTCGTAGGCCAGCTTGCGCTTGCCCCAACGATCAATCTTCGTGACCTGACCCAACTGTTCGGTTTCCACCCAAGCCTGAACCTGAGTGACGGTGTTGTTGATGACTTCTTCATTCGGATCAAGCCGCACGATGAAAGTCAGTTCGTATGAATTACGCATAGGGAATACTATCGCTCCTTTCCCCGGGTTTGCCCGACAGCCAGCGCGGGTGCGCTCTGCCAAGCGGAAAGTATGCCCCCCAATGGGGCAGTGACTGAACAGCGGAATGCTATCCGATAGCCCCTCTTTTTGCAACGGTAGCTTTAGGCTGGCTCTGGCGTAGCACTAGGTTGGAACTTGCCAGCGCCAGCGCGACCACCAACCAGAATGAGGTGATCGAAGCGTGAAAGTCCAACCGGAAGAAGTACAGATCGGCGGTAGCGTTCAAAAGGGCGGTCAGCAGCGCGGCGTGGTAGCCCAGATGAATCGCTTCCAGTTCGGGACGCGCCTGCGCCTGCTGCCGCGCCCGCCATCCGTAGAGGAACACGCCCGCGATGGTGAGTACATAAATAGCCACGCCAACTAGACCGATCTGGTTCGCCATGATGAGGTACATGCTGGCGACGTTGGTATACAGGTCAATTTCGGGCGTTCCGGTGAAGCCCACGCCGCTGATGGGGTACTGGCTGATGAGTTTCAATGAGTCGGTATATTCGCCCAAGCGCATCTGCGTGGCGAGGTCGGATGCGGTGAATGCCTGCGTGAAGCGTTCGATGTAGGAGCGCGTTTGCGGCAGGAGCAGCAGTAGCACTGCACCGAGGACAAGCAGTACCAGATAGCGCCGGTAGCCTTTGAAGGCGGAGATGAACACCACACCGATGGCGAAGGCCAGCATCGAAGCGCGTGAGAACGTGAGGATCAGCGCCAGCGCCACGATACCCAGCACGCCGAACGTTAGCCAGCGGTAGCGCAGCACAGGCCGCTGCGCGAACAACTGCGGCGCGATCATGGAGGCGGAGACCGCGAGAAAACCGCCGAGTGCGTTCGGGTCTACCCATGTGCCGATGGCGCGTTCCGCCAGCGCGGGGTTGTCCTCGATATAGCGAATTACGCCGCCGTTCGGGTAGCCCAGCCGCGCCAAACGGGTGAGCAGGCTTTCGGTGGTGGCATCCGGTAGTACGTATAGGATGATCGCCACCAGCGCCTGTGCGCCCACCGCCAGCATGACCGCCAGCACCATGCGCCGCAGCGCCTGCGGTTCGTGCAGCAGATCCACCAGCACGAACGTCAGGCTGATGCTGAGCAGCGTTTCGACGAATTGGCGCAGAATTTGCGAGGTGGGCATGGCGAAGCGCAGGCCGAGCGCAAACGCGATTAACAACCACATGATGTATAGGACGAGCATCCCGTGTACGGGTGTGATGTTGAACCCCTGCCGCCGTCCGGTCATCCACTGGAACAGGTAGACCATCAGGAACGCCCCCAGCGCTACATCGAGAAAGGTGGGGGTTACGCCCACGCTGAAGGGCAGCGTGCCGAAGGGCAGGAGCGCGACGAAGGCGATTACGCCCACCAGCGCGGCTTGGACGTTGGACAGGATGTACAGGCCGAGCAGCAGGCCGATCACGCCAGCGGCGGCGATCAACGGGCCGACCAGCGCGATCATGAGGCCGAGCAACCCCGCGATCAGACCGATGCTAACGCCCACCCACAGGCCGTAGCCGCGAGGGGTGAGGCTCATAATCCATTCGTGCAGGCGGCTAACGTCTTGCATTGCGGTTTCGGCTCCGAATGAGTTGCACCAGCCCGAAGGCTGCCAGTCCGCCCCACGCCAGCAGGCTGATGAGCGCCCCGGCGCGGTAGCTGATAGGGTCGTAGGTGAAGGTGAGCGTGTGCTGCCCCGGTGGGATTTCGACGGCGCTCAGGGCGGTGTAGGCGCGTAGGATAGGTGTGGGCTGGTCATCCAGCGTCGCTGTCCAGCCCGGATAGTAGGGCAGCGAAACCGAGAGAATCGCGCTGCTTCCGCTGTTCACAGCAATCGTGATGGACTCCGGCGCGAAGGCCGTGACCTGTGCGCTATCGCTCTCGGCTGCGCTGCCGAGAGCGGTGGTGGGCGGCTGTTCCAGTACCACCGTCTGGCGGGCAGGGAAAGTCGGGTCGGACATGCGCTGGCGGGCGGTCTGGGCATCCGCGATGATTTCGGTGTTGTAGACCAGCAGCGCGAACGGGCGCGGGTTGGTCAGCTTATGCAGATTGACCGAGCCGTAGCGATCCTGCCCGCTGGCGATAATCTCGCTGGGGACGGGCATCTCCTGCCAGTCGGTGTACACGTAGCGCACGGCGAACAATTCCCACGCCAGCGGGTTAATCAAGTTGGGTTCGATCAGCGCGAAGGCGCTTTCGAGGAACAGCGGACTGATGCCGCGCATGTCGGCTAACCCGTACAGGCTGCCGTAGTTGTCGTGCAGGGCGCGGTAGCCGTCCACGCGGAAGGGCAGGTCGGTATCCGCCAGCGCGGTCTGTATTAACGGCGGCGGCTGGAAGGACAACTGCTTATCGGACGATACAGAATCGTAGTTGCTGGGGCGATCCATACTGACGGTGAACACTTCCAGCGCCAGCAGCGCACCCACTAGCGCCCAGCGCAGAGGCTTTTCAGGCGCGTCCAGCAGGTAGGGGATGACGAGTGCCACCCCTAGTGCTGCCAGCGCGGTGAAGGCCACGCCCGTCAGAATGCCCGCGTAGCTCTCCTGATTGCCCACCCACGCCACCAGCACCGCGCTGAAGGCCACCGCGCACACGATGGCGACGACGCGCAAGATGCGGCGAATTTTGAGCGTGGCCTGATAATCTTTCAGTTTGTCCCACGCGGCGATGTGTGATGCGCCGAGCGCCGCCAGAATCGCCAACCCGAACGATACGACATACGCTGCCCGTTCTTGCCCCCGGAAGAAGCGTAGTCCCGGCAGCGTGTTGTACAGCGTCGCGAACAACGGTGTGTGCGTGCCCATGCTCAGGCCGAGCGCAAGGAGTGCCGCGCCACCCCAGAATTTGCTGTGTGGCACTTGCCGCCAGAGTGCGATACCCGCCAGCGCCAACCCGACGAGTCCGACATACAACGGTGACCACAGGCTGACGATTCCCGGAAAGATGAACTGTGCCACATCTTGCAGCGGGAAGCCGTTGCCTTTGGCATCGAAGCCCATGCTGGAACGGGCGGTGTGCGCCAGATACTCGAAACCCGGCAGCAGTTGGATAGCCGCCAGCACGCCGCCGAGAATGCCGAAGGCCAGCGTGCCGAGGATGAAGGATCGCCAGCCCAACCGCTGTTCATAAGCGCGGTAGCCCAGATAGGCGGTGAGCAGATAGGTTTGGAAGAAACTGGTTTGCGGATGCCCCGACAGCCACGATAGGCCGAAGGCGAATCCGATTAGCGCTAACCACGCGGGACGGATGCGCCCTTCGCGGGTGGCTTCGTGCAGGCCGAGCAGCGCCAGCGGCAGCCAGATGGCTGCTTCCAGCAGCGCGATTTGCAGCGGCGGGTAACTGCCCATGAAACCGCCGTAGCTGAAGATGAGGGTGGCAATCAGCGCCGCTGGCACGCTGCCCACGCTGCCCTGCGTGAGGCGGCGGGCGAAGGTGTACATCAGCAGCGACCCGAGTAGCACATGGGCGATCATTTCCAGTTCGAGCGCGTGGTAGCTGAAGCCGCCCGCCATGTGACTGAGGGCGATGGTGAGCAGGCGCGGCGGGTAAAAGACCGCTGTTTGTGTGTCCCCGATGAAGGGCAGGCCGCCGTTGTTGTAGGGATTCCACAGGGGAACTTGTCCGCTGCTCAGGCGCTGGTACTGATAGGCGGCGAAGGCCACGAATTGACCGGAGAAATCCCCTTTTTCAATCGAGGCTTGGTCGGCGCTGATGGGTGTGAGCAAGCGCCAGAAGAACAGCGTCCACAACAGGACGAGAATCAGGATGGCCAGCGCGTCGGCACTGAGCCAGCGGGGGCGTTGGGTCATGGGGTATCCTCCAGCACCACGCGGACGCGGCTGAGGTAGGT
>CAIVEA010000550.1 GCA_903904765.1 uncultured Chloroflexota bacterium | reverse complement strand
TGAGTACATGCGGAGTTCATTGCCTGTACAACTAAAAACGTTTACGGAATTTACGGACTTACTGCAATAAGTCTGTAAGTGACCCAACATCTCTACCCACACACGAGGATGTGATGACCTGTAAAACGCTACATCAGCGCGACACGTCACGCACATCACTTCTACACATCTGTTCCCTATTCTAGGCACAACTCGACATCAACTGGAATACAGGAGCAGACAGAATGAATACGAAACGTTGGATGATCGTGATACTGGTATTGGTCGCCGTACTCAGTCTCGGCATCAGTGTTGTCGGCGCACAGCAGGGGAATGGCGGCGCGAACGGGAATGGAAATGGGTATCGAGGCGGGCAGAACGCGGGCGCTGCACGCGGATCGGCTAATGGAACAGGCGGCTTCATGCTCAACCTGCCCGCCGCATCGGTGAGCGAACTGCCGCAGGATGTGGTTGATCTCATGGTAAGTGGCTGGCTGGATGAGCAGCACGCCTATGCAGTCTACGGAGCCGTCATTGACCAGTTGGGCGCTGTCCGTCCGTTCACCAATATTCAGCGTAGTGAAGCACAGCACATTGCGGCGTGGGAAACCCTGTTTGCCCGCTACGGGATTGCAGTTCCCGAAGTACCGGCCTTCGATCTGCCAGCGTTCACCAGTGTGAATGAAGCTTGCTCGGTGGGTGCAACAGCAGAAGTGGCCAACTCCGGCCTGTACGACACGATGCTCACTGCTTTCCAGCCTTACCCAGATGTGCAATATGTCGCTCAGGCGTTGCGGGATGCTTCGGAATTCAGTCACTTGCCCGCATTCGAGAACTGCGCCGCCCGTTAAGAGTGCGTCGTCCTCGTTGGGAAAGGGTGGAGCCGCCCCTCCACCCTTTTTTGTTGCCTTTTCCCCGTGTACCGGGCTACATCACCCCGAAACAAAGCCTTCATCACTCCTACACAACTTTCCACCATGATCTGCACAACTGAAAAACGGATGCACAAGGAACAAAGCTCATGTCCAAGAAAATCGTTGTCGGTCTGCTCGTCCTCATTCTCGTCGGTGGCGGTGTGTTTGCGCTCCTTGACCGTCAGAATACCGTTTCGTCGGCTGTGGCAATGCCCACTGGTCAGGGGAACGCCGGACAGAATCAGCAGGTCGCTACTAGCAGCGTCGGCGAAGTCTGGAACGGCAGCGGTACGATCCTCAACCTGACCGAGGTCGGCATGACGTTGCAGCTTCAGGACGGCAGTGAAATCTATGTCGAACTGGGATCAACCGAATACCTGAAAACGCAGCCGATCATGCTGAATGCGGGTGAGATTGTGACCGTAGACGGCTTCTTCAACGGCACGAATTATCACGCCCGCACAGTGACAACCTCAGACGGCGCGGTACTGGCGCTGCGGAACGAATCCGGTCAGCCGTTATGGTCGGGCGGGAATGGCAGCGGTAGTGGCGCGAACGGTGGGCAGGGTGAGGTGCAAATCCCGGCTGACCAGTGGATTACCGTCGAAGGCACGGTGACAGCCCTCTCCAACAACGGCCTCGTCCTTCAGACCACTGATGGGCAGGCGCTCACGGTGTCGTTCGGGCGTGCGGATTTCTGGCAGACGCAGGCCGTCTCTTTCGCGGTGAATGACAGTATTTCGATGCTCGGTTTCTGGCAGGCCGATGTGTTCAACCCCGGTCAGGTCACTAAAACAGCGACGGACGAACGCATCCTCCTGCGTGATCCGAATGGTCGTCCGCTGTGGGCAGGCCCCGGACGCGGGCAGGGCAACGGCAGCGGTGGGCAGGGGCAGCATGTGACACCACAACCTACGGCAACCGCCAGTTCGTAAGCGCCAACCCTACTGGAGCCAAACCTCATGACCCCTGAACATGATCCCCGCCCTGAAGACCTGAAACAACGTGTGTGGGAGTCCATCCAGCGGGATGAACTCCCACCGCAGGATGATCGCGGACGGATGCGGTTGGTGATGAATAATCTCGTTCTGCACCTGCATCCGAGCAAAGTGGCTAAACCCACCCTCAAGTTCACCTACACATGGGGACTGGGTGGGCTGGCGATCCTGTTGGTGGCGCTGCTGGCGGTCACAGGTGTGATGCTGATGTTCGTCTACACACCGTCCCCGGAAACAGCTTATCAAGACATGCTCAAGCTGCAAACCGAAGTCTGGTTCGGGCAGTTTGTCCGCAACGTGCATCACTGGAGCGGGAATCTACTGGTGATCGTCGGCTTTCTGCACCTGCTGCGCGTGTTTTTCACTGGCGGCTTCCGTACCCCGCGTGAATTCAACTGGATACTGGGCGTGTCGTTGTTGCTCTTGATCGTCGCAGCCAATTTCACGGGCTATCTGCTGCCGTGGGATCAACTGGCGTACTGGGCGGTCACTGTGGGGTCCAGCCTGCTGAGCTATGTGCCGCTGATCGGTGAAGGTTTACGCAACTTTCTATTGGGCGGCCCTGAAGTGGGCGCGGCCACACTGACCAATTTCTACGGGCTGCATGTGGCGATCATCCCGCTTATTTTGATGGGGATTGTTTCCTTCCACATCTGGCGTGTCCGCAAAGACACGCTCAGCGTCCCGCACAAGCTGGATGGGACGGTGGATGGCTCCGAAGGCACAACGGTGGAAAAAGTGACCACACTGCCGCATCTGGTATCGCGTGAACTGGTGTTCGCGCTGGTGATGACCGGCGCAATCCTGCTGTGGTCGGTGTGGGTGAATGCCCCGCTAGAAGCCGCAGCCAACCCGGATCACAGCCCGAACCCCGCCAAAGCCGCGTGGTATTTCATGGGGCTTCAAGAACTGCTGCTGCATTTTCATCCCACATTCGCGGCTATCATCATTCCGGCGCTAGGGCTGGGGGCGCTCATGCTGCTGCCTTACCAGCGGTTCGATCTGAGCGCCGAAGGGGTCTGGTTCCGTTCCCGCAAAGGGCGGCAAATGGCGCTGGTCGCGGCTCTAAACGCGCTGATCGCGGTGCCGCTGCTGGTCGTGCTGGATGAGTATGTGCTTGATCTACCAGCTCTGCTACCCAGTCTGCCCACGCTCATCAGCAACGGCGTGCTGCCGCTGGCGGCGCTCTTGCTGCTGCTGATCGGTTTCTACGATGGCATGAAGCGCCTGTTCAAAGCCAGCGCCTGCGAAACGCGCCAGAGCGTGTTCGTCCTGTTGGTGGTGGCATTCGTGGTTTTAACGGTAATCGGTATCGCGTTCCGGGGCGAAGGTATGGCTTTGATGCTCCCGTGGGAGGTGCAGTGATGGCTGCTAAAGATTTATCGCGCCGTGATTTCTTGAATATCGCATGGGGCGCGGCGGGCGCACTGGCGCTGACCGAAGCGGGTGGTGTGGCGCTCAGTTTCTTCTCACCGCGTATCGTGGAAGGTGAATTCGGCGGCGTGATTGAGGCTGGAACAGCCGACTCCTTCCCGGTGGGCAGCGTCACCCCGTTTACACAGGGGCGCTTCTATCTCGTCCGTATGCAGGATGGCGGTTTTCTGGCGCTGTACCGCAAATGTACGCATTTGGGCTGTGCCGTACCCTGGAATCCGGCGGAAGGGCGCTTTGTCTGCCCGTGTCATGCTTCGGCCTTCGAGATGGATGGGCAGGTCATCAACACACCTGCGCCCCGTCCGCTGGATCGCTTCGCTGTGACGATTGTGGACGGTGTGGTGAAGGTAGATACCGGAACCCCGATTCAGCGTGACCATAGCAACCCGAATGAACTGGTCTATGTGGAGATGGCACCATGACGCGCCAGATGAGTTGGATGGCCTTGTTTGGAACGCTGATGATTGCTGCCGCTTTCGGGATTGCTGTGATGCGTGAACCCGCCCGGCAGGCCGAAGCCCTGACTACCCTGAACGCCGCGCTGATTGCGGAAGGCACTGATCTATACGCACAGAATTGTGTGGCCTGTCATGGTGCCAGCGGTGAAGGTATCGCCGCCTATCCGCCGCTGACGACGGCTGCCGCGCTGGACACACAGGTTCTCTATAACACGGTAGAACGGGGACGCTGGAATACCGCGATGGCGGCTTTCGGAGTCAACGAAGGCGGCATTTTCACGGGGATGCAGATCGAAAGCCTTGTGACCCTGCTGCAAGCGCAAACATGGGACACCGTCGCGGTGCGTGTGGCCGCGTTGGGGCTGACCCCGCCGCAAATTGTAGTCGCCGAAATCCCCGCCGAGACATTTGCACTGGTGGAAACCTTGCCGGATGGCGCAATCCTTTCGGTTGGCCTGACCGTCTATGCAGAAAACTGTGCCGCTTGTCATGGCGCGAATGGCGAAGGTTCTACACTGGCACCGCCACTGAACACCGATGAACTGCGGGTTCGCCTGAGCGATGCTGATATTGTCCGCACGGTGCAGGAAGGTGTGCCGGGAACACTGATGGCTTCTTGGTCGGCGGCGCTGGAACCCGCGCAGCAGCAGGCGGTGGTGGCGCTGGTCAGCGGGTGGGGCGAATTGAACGCGCTCGGCATCCACTTGCCGATGATCGAAGCCGCGCCGCTGGATGTGAGTCCTGAGGCAATTGCCAGCGGACAGCAGTTGTTCAGCCTGCTCTGTACACAATGTCATGGGGTGGAGGGTTTCGGCTCGGCCATTGCTCCGGCGCTCAACAATCAGACCTTCCTCAGTCAGACACCGGATGCTGCTATTCGACAGATCATCGCAGGCGGTGTCACCGGAACGAACATGCCTTCATGGGGCGGCTACCTGACGGATGCGGATATTGCGGCGATCACGGCTTATCTGCGGAGTCTGCAAGCCACTGCGCCGATTGTCGCCCCCGCACAGCCCTGATGATCG
>CAIVEA010000549.1 GCA_903904765.1 uncultured Chloroflexota bacterium | reverse complement strand
GTTCGCTGTTGCATCCGGCGATGATTAACGGTGTAGTGGGCATGAAGCCCAGCCGCGATCTGGTCAGCGGCGTAGGCGTTATCCCGCTGGTGCGTTTTCAGGACTCGGCGGGGCCGGTGGGTCGCAGCGTGACCGATGTGGCCGCGCTGCTGGACGCGATTGACTCGGCGGATGTGGATTATGTAGCGGGACTGGATGCCACATCCTTGAACGGCATGACCGTCGGGCTGCTGCGCGAAGATTTGTTGAGCGAAGCGAATACCGCTGTGGGCACGGATGAACGCGCTGCTAATGTGGAATTGATCGTCAGCAGTTTGCAGAGCGCAGGCGCGACAGCAGTGGATGTGGCAATGGCACCACTCCCCGGCACATTTATCTGGGTGGTGCTGGGTGGTCTCGAAAACGACACGATGGGGTATCTGGCATCGGTGGGTGCGCCCGCCACGACAGTCGGTGATCTGCAAGCGTACAACAACGAAGAACCGGCACAACGCATCCCCGCCGGGCAGGGCATCCTCGATGTTGCGGCATCTACGCCCATCAACGCAGCCACCTACGAGCAGTTCGCGCTAACTTTTCGGCAGATGGCGGCGGGTGCGCTCGATACGGCGTTTGAGGAAGCGGGCGCGGATGTGCTGGTGAGCGTGGGCAACGTGCATTCCACCCACTACGCGACAGCGGGCTATCCGGCCATCACCGTTCCGCTGGGACTGCTTCAAAATGGCGTGCCTGTGAGCATCACGCTGATTGGTCGCCCCGGTCAGGATGGGGCGCTGCTGTCGTATGCCTATGCGTTCGAGCAGGCCACGCATCTGCGCGTGAACCCTTCGCTACCCGAATAATAGTTTTGCCGCAAACAGGGGGCGCAAACGTCCCCTGTTTGCCGTTCACCGCACACTTTCCCCGTTCTGGTTTCGCCCTCACACCATCACGATGAATGTTTCCACTGCGCTCCATGAGCCGGGTGTTCCGCTGCCGTTCAGCGCCCGCACCCGCCAGTAGTATGTCCCGTTGGCGAGATCATTTTCAAGCGTGTACCACACTTTCTCGGATGACTGTGTTCTGACAATCGTCCCCGCACCATTCGGGAACACGTCCTGACTGCTGATTTGAATCTGGTACTGGATTGCCCATGAAATGCGTGACCATGTGAGCGTGGGGGTAGCGGTGTCGAAGGCGTTGCGGGTTGGCACGCGCACCTCGGAGGGGGGGGGCGGCGAGACAATGACATCGAAGGCCGTGCCGGGGATGTCTTTGAGGGCGTTCAGTTGGTCGTCATTCCAGCAATCAGGATTGTTTTCGCCACTGATGAACCAGTTCGAGCCGTTGTCCGCCAGAATCATGCCGTATTGTTGCAGCGCATGTGCCACTGCCAGCGCCTGACCCGTCAGGCCGGAGAGGTCGTAATCGGCTTTCAGGCGCAGTCGCAGACCCATCGGCGGGTAGCTGGTGTCGGTGATAGACGAGGCAAAATGGGTGGCGGGGTAGATATAAGCGCGTTGGGTACTGTCTACGGTGAAGCGCAGCGCGTGGGTGATCGTGCCGGAGTTGGCTTCATCGCAGCGGGCGAGTCCCGGCAGGATGGGCAGGCCGGCGGCATCGGCGGATGTCCACCCATCGGGGCGTAGCATGTTCGAGCCGAGATCAAAAATCGCGCCTGAACCCGCGTACCACTGGCTGCCGACATAACGCGCATCGTACAGTTCGTACAGGATGCAATTCGTGGTTTCGACGATGAGGATATGGTGGTCGCTGCCGGATTCAATCGGTGGGTTGGGCGGGATGGGATACGGGCCGACATCACTCTCGTCGGCATAGTCGAAGATTACGCTGCGTTTGGCCTGCGATCCGGTTACGGTGGTGTAGGGGATGCCATAGGTCGGGTCAGAGCCGAAGTCGGCATGCAAGTTCGTGCCGCCGTTGGAATTGATGTTGGCGATATACGTGGCGGAGTCGGGATGCACTGGCGCGGCGGAAATATCGGTGTTCCATGCGTTATCCAGCGGGAATATCTGGCAACCGCTGATGATAGGATCAGCCAGCGCCGGAGTAACCGCCATCACCAAGAGGAGTAGAGTGACGCATAGCAGCAAGTTTCGTAGCATGATTCCGCCTTTCGGAATGCACCGATGATTTTCTTTATCATCAATCTTATTGTAGGCCGATACCTATAGGCCGAAAGTCCGCGCTACAACAAGTATGACCCCCAACCGCGACCATACCAATTTTTGTGCGATAAGCCGATGCGCTATGCTATCGAGCTAGGCTTCGCTGCATGGCGGAGTTCCTTCGTTATGGAATAAGACACGAATAGGATTGTTTCATGATGTTTGATCGCGTGATTCAGGGTGGGATGGTTTATGACGGCAGTGGCAGACCGCCTTTTGCGGGCGATATTGCGTTCGACGGGGAGCGTATTGCCGCAATCGGTCAACCGGGGACGCTGGAAGGGCGCACGGTGCTGGAGGTCAACGGACTGGCGGTAGCCCCCGGTTTCATCAATATGCTGAGCTGGGCGGTAGAGTCGTTGATCGAAGATGGGCGTTCGCAGAGCGAAATCCGGCAGGGCGTGACGCTGGAAGTGATGGGCGAAGGTTTCTCGATGGGGCCACTGAGCGAGGCTATGAAAGCGGCAGGCACACGCGGCATTCTGGGCAACCACGATATCCAGTATGAAGTGAACTGGACGACGCTGGGTGAATATCTGGAGGCGCTGGCGAAGCGCGGCGTATCCACCAATATCGCGTCGTTTGTGGGCAGTGCCACCTTGCGGATTCACACCATTGGCTACGATGACCGTCCGCCCACCGCCGCTGAACTGGAGCAGATGTGCGATCTGGCGCGGCAGGCCATGCGCGAGGGTGCAGTCGGCCTTTCCACCGCGCTGATTTATCCGCCAGCCTCGTATGCCAAAACGGACGAAATCACGGCGATTGCCCGCGTGGTGGCGGAACATGGTGGCATGTATATCTCGCACCTGCGGAGCGAAGGTAGCTTCTTCATCGAAGGGCTGGAAGAACTGCTCACGATTGCCCGTGATGCCAATATCCGCGCCGAGATTTACCATTTGAAGGCAGCGGGTCGCCCAAACTGGCACAAAATGGATGAGGTCATCCGGCGGGTGGATGCGGCGCGGCGTTCCGGGATGGAAATCACCGCCGATATGTATCTGTATCCGGCGGGCGGTACCGGGCTGAACTCGTGTTTGCCGCCGTGGGTGCATGATGGTGGAGATGAGGCGCTGGTAGCGCGTATCAAAGACCCGGCCACCCGTGAGCGCATCAAGGAGGAGATGAACACGCCCTCTGAGAAATGGGAGAATTTGTGGCTGGAGGTGGACTCGCCGGACAGAATTTTGCTGGCGGGGTTTGCCACCGACGCGCTCAAGCCGCTGACGGGCAAGTCACTGGCTCAGGTCGCGGCTATGCGCGGCACGTCGCCGGAGGATACGCTGTTCGATCTGCTGATCGAGGATGGCACGCGCATCTTCACGGTGTATTTCATGATGTCCGAGGAGAATATCCGCAAGCAGGTGCAGCTGGATTGGGTGAGCTTCTGTTCGGATGCCGAGTCTATGTCTCCCGAAGGCGCATTCCTCAAATCCAACCCGCATCCCCGCGCTTATGGCAATTTCGCCCGTTTGCTCGGTCATTATGTGCGCGATGAAGGGCTGGTGACGCTGCAAGAAGCGGTGCGCCGTTTGACCAGCTTCCCGGCACACATGCTCCGCATCAAAGATCGTGGTGCGCTGCAACCCGGTCATTTTGCTGATGTGGTGGTATTCGATCCGGCACAGGTGCGCGACCATGCCACTTTCGACAAGCCGCACCAGTTCTCGGCGGGCATGGTGCATGTGTTCGTGAACGGCGTGCAGGTGCTGAAGGACGGCGAACACACGGGGGCGAAACCGGGTCAGGTAGTGCGCGGGCCGGGGTGGGTCGGTCAGTAAAGCGTTTACTTCAGGTACGGCAGCAGGCCACAACGAACAGTTAAGGGCGTTCTGGCCTGCTCTTTTTTTGAAACAGTGCGGTTACAATTTGCAATACTATGTGCAGGGTGTTATATGTATGCACGTATCGCTGCAAATTGACTGGATTGGGCATTTGAACAAAGGGGGCTGCTGTGTCATTGGAACAAAAACTGCGATCTGTGATTGAACAGGCTGGGATTGACGCAGGTATCGCAGTCACACAGGTTGAATCGGGCGAACAGACCGAGATCAATGGCCGCAGTCCGTTCCCGATGGCAAGCGTGTTCAAAATTCCGATTCTGGCGACTGCCGGACAGCAATTGGCACAGGGTAAGTTCCAACTCGAAGACCGCGTGACGGTGCGCGAGGCCGACAAAAGCACGGGCAGCGGCATTCTGGCGTTCTTCGATGAGGGTGTGCAGCCCACCCGCCGCGATCTGCTGCGGTTGATGATTATCATCAGCGACAACACCGCAACGGACATCAACGTGGATTTGCTGGGCGGGGCGCAGGTCGTCGAGTCAGCCATGCACGCGCTGGGGTTGACGGACATCTTTTTCAAGATGAACTGCAAAGACCTGCTCAAAGAACTG
>CAIVEA010000548.1 GCA_903904765.1 uncultured Chloroflexota bacterium | reverse complement strand
TCGGCGGACCAGATAGGCCATGCCCGGAATCAGATCACCGAACGGGGTGTAGATGCGCACCCGGCGTCCCTGTTCGGCGAAGAGTTGGGCCTGCTCGGAGCCCATGCCATACAGCATCTGCACTTCCCACGCTCCATCGGGCACCTTGTGGTGTTTTGCACACGCTGTGGCGTGGGCGAGGCTGCGCAGGTTGTGGCTGCCGAACGCCGGCCTCAGCCAGCGCCAGTTCTCCATCAAGAACCGCTTGAGCGACGCGACGGTGGTGCGGCTGAGCGCCTTGCGCGTGAATGAGCGCGAGGTGGCGTTGGCGGCAGTGCATATTGACTTGGACGATGGCACATCGCGCACGGTTGACCAGATTTCGCCGGAAACCCCGATTGACTTCGCGCTGCGGAAGGTGCTTCATGTGCGTGTCACTGGCTCCCATTTGGGCTATGGCAAGCACCCGATTGAGATTGTGTTCGAGGCTGCGCCGTTCGGTGAACTGACGCTTTCGGTGGAAGATTCGATTAGCGAGTCGGATGACCATCTGGTGCGCCTGCCGCGTGATGCCGAGGACGATTATTCCCCGCAGGCCATCGAAGAACGGCAGCAGTTTGTGGAGAAGTTCGCCAATGTCGAACTGAAGCACATCAAAGCCTTCTCGTTCGACCCGCATGTGACCAAAGGCAATTGTGAACATTTCACGGGTGTGGCACAAATCCCGATAGGTTTTGCGGGGCCGATTCATGTGCATGGCGAACACGCGCAGGGCGAGTTCATCATCCCACTGGCAACTTCCGAAGGGACGCTGGTAGCCTCGTATAATCGCGGTATCAAAGTGGTGAACCTCAGCGGCGGCGTGAAATGCACCGTCGTAGGGGATGCTATGCAGCGTGCGCCCGTGTTCGTGTTTGAGGATGCGCGTGGCGGGCGGGATTTCCTGAAGTGGATCGAAGCCAACATGAGCAAAATCCGCGAGGAGGCCGAAGCTACCTCCAGCGTGGCGCGGTTGCAATATATTGACCCCTACCTGTCGAATAAGTTCGTGTTCCTGCGCTTCAATTACTCGACGGGGGATGCTGCCGGACAGAACATGGTCGGACGGGCGACATTCGGTGCGTGTAGCTGGATTCTCGACCACTACGAGGGCAGCCCGATCAAGCATTTCTACCTTGAATCGAACTTTGCCACCGACAAAAAAGCCTCTCAGGTGAACATCATGCGGACACGCGGCAAGCGCGTTACCGCCGAGGCGATCATCAAGCGCGATGTGCTGCTCCAGCAGATGCGCGTCACGCCGGAAAACCTGCACTATCACTCGGCGGTTTCCAATGTGGGCGCGTTCATGTCCGGCGCGAACAACAACGGCGCACATTCCCCCAACGCTATCACCGCGCTGTTCATTGCCACAGGGCAGGATGTGGCGAATGTGGCCGAGTCGTCGGCAGGGATTCTGTATACCGAGATCACGCCCGAAGGCGACCTGTATACCTCGATCACCATTCCGTCGCTGATTGTGGCGACCTATGGTGGTGGCACAGGGCTGCCCACGCAGCGCGAATGCCTCGAAGTGCTGGGCTGCTACGGGCGCGACAAGGTGAACAAACTGGCGGAGATTATTGCGGGGGTGGTGCTGGCGGGCGAACTGTCGTTGGGTGCGGCCATTTCGTCGTTGGATTGGGTTTCCAGCCACGAGAAGTACGGGCGCAACCGCTAAACTGCTGCGCCGGAGTGCATGATGTCGCTTTTACTGCAAGTGGAGATGTTTTTTGCGCTGGTGTATGCAGCGTTTTTGAGCATGGTCATCGGCATGAACCGCGAAGATCGCGGGCAGCCTGCCGGCCTGCGGACACACATGCTGGTCGGTCTGGGCGCGTGTTTGTTCACGCAGCTTTCGATGTACGCTTTTTCGCCCGCTGATCCGGGACGGGTGGCCGCGCAGATCGTGACGGGTATCGGCTTTTTAGGCGCGGGGACGATCATCACCCGCAGCGGGCAACCGCATCATCTGACGACGGCAGCCAGTATCTGGGCGACGGCTGCCGTCGGGATGGCCGTGGGGGCGGGCGCGTGGTTTCTGGCGCTGGGCGGTACGATCATCATCTGGTTCGTGCTCGCCGTTGTCGCCCGCTACACCAAAAGCGAGAAGTCCATCAAGGACGGTAACGGCGGTAATTCTGCTAAGAAGGCCGCCAAAGAGGATTCAGACGAGTCCATGTAGATGTCGCAGCCGCGAAATCAGCGGCGCGATATCCGGCGAAATGCCGATGGAAGGCGCTTTCCCAAGCGGGTCAAGCACGGTGTCGTCCCCTAGCAGCGCATAGGCGACATTGGCGATGCCGTAGCTGAGTGCGTCGAGGTGGTAGCCGCCTTCCATCGCAAACACTACCTTACCCCCGCAGAGTTCGTCCGCCATGCGGATGAGTTCGCGGGTGAGGTGGGCATATCCTGTCAGGCTCAGGCGCATACTCGCCAGCGGGTCTGTCCAGTGCGAGTCGAACCCTGCCGAAACCATCAGAAATTCCGGTTTGAAGCGCCGCGCTGCCGGCCAGATGACCTGTTCGTAGAGGGCGGTGAAGTTCTCGTCCCCGTGCCCCGCGCTCAGGGGAATATTGATCGTCGCACCTTTGCCGTCCCCGCTGCCGATGTCCGAGAGTGCGCCCGTGCCGGGGTAGAACGGGTACTGATGCGTGGAGATGAACAGCACATCCGGGTCGTCATAGAACATAGCTTCCGTCCCGTTGCCATGATGCACATCATAATCCACGATCATCACCCGCTTGATACCGTATTTTTTCTGTGCGTGGCGCACCGTAATCGGGATGTTGCCGAGGATGCAGAAGCCCATCGCATGATCGCGCATGGCGTGATGACCGGGTGGACGCACTGCCGCCAGCGCGTTATCCGCCCGCCCACTCAGCACCTCGTCCACCGCCAGCAGCACACCGCCCGCCGCCAACCGCGCAACCGCATACGAATTGTGGTTGGCGTAGGTGCTGTTATCCAGATAAATGTTGTCTTGCTGCGTGTCCTCCATCCAGTGCATGGTTTCCAGCAGGGCGCTGGAATGCACCGTGAGGATGTGGTCTTCGCTCACCATATCCGGCTCATGACGGTGCATCCGGGCGCTCAATCCCAGATCGTCTAACAGTTTCCAGATGGCACGAATACGCCCCGCGTGTTCAGGATGTCCCGCCATGTGATGTTCGGTATAACGCGGGTGGGTGATATAGGCAGTCGTCATAGGGCAGTCCTCCGGCGGGATATATGACGGTACATTTTTGCCCTGAAATCGCGTTTCGGCAAGTACCCTTTCAGATTGTCGAAAACCTTCTATAATCACCACACTCGGTTGCAAATGCCTCGTCGGTTAGTTGTTTCCCCGTAATGGTCGTATGCTTGTAATGGCTTTCGTCGGCTCTAGATCGGTGGAGGATTCGATACCGCTATGCAGTATGAACGTTTGGTGCAGTGGGCGCGTGAAGCATGGGAACTGCGCTGGCCGGGACAGAAAACCGTCACCATCTGGGCATCCACCGAATGCTGCAATATGATCGCGCAGCAGCAAATCCGCGCCGGACGCAAACTGCGCGGTAAGGTGCGCTACGACGGCGCAGTGCCGATGGACTGTCCGGTGATTGTGCCGATCAGCGATTACGGTTCACGCGGCAAGAAAATGATGCTCACCGCCAGCGCTGGAGCGTTTCTGTTTCGCTTTTCCTCCGAGGACGATGATCCGTTTGAAGTAATCTACGTCAGCTCGTATTTCGATGACGATTTGCAGGATTTGACGGCGATTGCCCTTGTGCCGGAGGACAAGCTGGATGCATGGGCGGCCTTTGAACTGCTGTGCGCCCGCGCCGTGCGTCCGCGCATTAAGCGCCGCCGCGATGTGTATATCATCGGCGGGACGGATGCCTTCTTTGACCCGACAGTGGAATGGGAAGATGTCATCCTGCCGGAAAACCTGAAAAGTGATTTAGCCGATGATATGGATGCGTTCTTCACCAATGGGGTCGGCATCTACCGGCAGTTGAAACTCGCGCC
>CAIVEA010000547.1 GCA_903904765.1 uncultured Chloroflexota bacterium | reverse complement strand
GGGTTTGAGATCGCGGTGGAGGATGTTGCGGCGGTGCAGATATTCCACACCTTCCAGCAACTGGATGAGGAGCTTTATTTTTTCAACATCGCTCTTGTCCTTGCTGACGGTGATGATGTCCTGTGCATCACGCAGCAGCGTCATAGTGAAGAACGGCGACTGTTGTTCGTCGAAGCCGAAGTCAATCACGTCCACTACATGCGGGTCGCGCAGCGTGGCCACGATTTGAAATTCGCGGGCGAAATCTAGATTCCGGTTAAAATTCGGTGACGGGGGCTGTCCCTGTTCCAACTTCAGCACATATTTGAGCGCCACATCCTCTTGATCCCACAAATCATGGGTCGCATAGACCCGACCGGTGGCTCCTGTGCCAATCAGTTCATCCAGTCTGTACCGATTGTTAATGATGGTTTGCATGATCGCCGATCAATACCCCCGCAAATCAGCGAGTGGGAACTTACGGCTTATCATAATCCGTTTCAAGGATGATGGGGTAATGGCGCGGCGCTCATTTAGTGCGGGCGTAAACGACCACTTGCCACAGTCCGGCGAACTGGCGCGAATGCAGCTCCAATCCGGCGGAGGTTGCAATCGCATCCACTTGCGCCGAAGGGTGGACGAACACGCGGAACGGGTTGCGCCGCAGCCAGAAGGTGAGGTTGAGCAGATGGATTCCGAGGCGCGACCACCAGCGATCACGCGGGTACACCAGCGCGTACAGTTGCCGTGCCCGTGCCGCCGAACGGCTGACCAGCGCGGGCATATCCGGGTAACAGCAGATCACCCTATCCAGCGTGACATAATCGGCGCTATCCAGCGTGTCCGACACATCCACGAAGTTGCCATGAATATAGGTCACACGTTCGGCATGTCCCCGGCGGGCGGCTTCTTCCTGTGAGGCGGCGAGGTAGGCGGACGAGGCATCTACCTGCATGGCGTTCTCCAGCCCTGCCGCGAATAGCTCATGCTGAATCGCGCCCACGCCACCGCCCACATCCAGCAGGCTGCGCCCTTCGACTCCCGCTGCCCGCAGCGCCGCCAGTAGCATGTGGGTTTGCTTCGATGCTCCTTTGCGGCGGTAGCTGTCCAGATCGCTCCGCGCCACGCCCCGGCTGAATACATCTTCCGCACCTTCACAATGGCGGCAACACGACATGAGGACGTTCCTTTCTAATAGGTGGGTTCGGCCAGCTTGCCGCCGGACGGGTCTAAACTCAGCGTTTCGTCGCGGTCATCATAGTCTATGAGTTCGGCGTAACGTCCCCAGTCAATCGCCACATCCAGTTGATGGGTCGCCATTTCTTCGGGGAATTCAGGCAGCAGCGCCGTATGGAAGACGCGCCACGGCAGCGCGTTATCCGGCGCGGCACGCAACATATCCATCACCCAGCGGATCATGGGCAGGCGGCGGGCGCGGTTGGCGAAGATTTCTTTGCGGACGAGGATGGAGGCTTCTGCGAAGGTTTGCCCCAGCGGGGTGATCTGAATATCGCCGGATTCGACGTGGACGAAACCGAGAATCTCGCCCATTTCGATGATCTGAATCAACTCAGCCATATCAATGCCTAGATTATCATCCAGTTTATAGATGTCCTGTTTGCCCTTGATGTCGTTGATATGTTCCAGCATACCTGCCAGTGCCACCACTGACGATTCGGGCAGCAGGCGGGTGGGGCCGGGGATGCCCGGTGCAGACCCGGCTTCGTTCGCTTCGGTGCCGGTGCGCCCCGCGATGGCGGCATAGATGCGGTCAATCAGCGCCTCGAACGCGGCATCTTTGCGTTGGCGTGGCTGCGGGAGTTCCACGCGGATTTCGGTGACGATGTGGCCGGGTTCTTTGCCCATGACCACGATGCGATCGGCCATCAAAATCGCTTCTTCGATGTTGTGGCTGACCATCAAAATGGCTTTGATGGGCAGTTTGCCGCCCGTCCACAGTTCCATCAATTCGCCGCGCAGAGCTTCGGCGCTCAACACATCCAGCGCACTGAACGGCTCATCCAAGCACAGCAGTTCCGGTTGCACCGCGATGGCACGGGCGAACCCCACTTTCTGGCGCATCCCGCCGGAAAGCTCACGCGGATAGGCTGACTCGAACCCGTCCAAACCCACAAGGTCAATCAGCTTTTCGGCTTCGGTGCGGCGCTGGGCGGTGGGTATGGCGCGGGCTTCCAGTGCCAGCGCCACATTGTCCAGCACTGTCAGCCAAGGGTAGAGCGCGAAACTCTGAAAGACCATCGTCGAATACGGGTTCACACCTTTGACGGGTTGCCCGCGATAGTGAATCTGCCCCGATGATGATTCGATCAGACCGGTAATCATTCGCAGCAGCGTGCTTTTGCCACAACCGGAAGGGCCGAGCAGCGCGACAAATTCGCCCGAACGCAGCTCAAGGTTGATGTCCTTAACAGCAGCGAACTGACGATCACCTTCACCGAATACGCGGGTCACTTGCTGGAGTTGGAGCAGGATTTCGGTAGCCATAGTTGTTATTGATCCATGCGGAAACGAGTCTGGGCGATGCGGAACAGGCGGCGGAAGAATAGCCGGTTGATGCCGACCACGATCACGATCATCGTCAGGGTGGAGGCCAGCAGCAGCGCGTAGTTTTCCTGTGCGGTGGCGGCGGTGATGGTGGAGCCGAGTCCGGTGACGATGTGGGTTTGCCCGCCGAACGAGGTGTATTCGGCGACGATGCTGGCGTTCCACGCGCCGCCCGCAGCGGTGATGAGTCCGGTGATGATATACGGGAACAGCGAAGGCAGGATGAGCGTGCGCCAGCGCCGCCAGCCTTTGAGTTGCATCAAATCACTGGTATAGATCAGGTCAATCGGAATCGCGCTGGCTCCTGCGATGATGTTGAACAGCAGATACCACTGCGTACCGAGCAGCATGAGCAAGATGGCGGCGATATTCGTTCCCCCCGGCTGCCCGACGAGGCCGATGAGCAGCACCGGAAACAGCGCGGTGGCAGGGATGGCTGCCAGAATCTGCACGACAGGTTGCAGCAGTCGGGCGGCGCGGGCGTTTGTGCCGATCAGCACGCCTACCGGAATCGTCCAGACCAGCGCAATGATGACCGCCACCCCCACCCGTAACAACGTCGCTGCCGCCCCGATGACGATGTGCAGCCATTCATCCGTACTGAGTGTAGAGAGCAGTCGCACCGTTTCCAGCCCGGCAAAGGCGATGACTGTGCCGAGGGTGAGCAGGAATAGCCAGCCGACCAGTGTGCGCCGTCCGTGAACGTCCGCCCGTTCGAGGCTTTCGATGGTGGCGGGTGGGCGGTTGAGCTGGTCATTCAGGCGGTTCATCAGCGGCGCGATCAAGCGGGCTGACCATTCCGCGAGGGGGGAACGGCGCAGGCCGTTGTAGAACCATGAGGTTGCGGGCGCATCACTTTCCACCTGCGACACTTTGAAGCGTTCCGCCCATGCCAGCAGCGGTCTCCACACCAGTTGGTCAAGCAGCACGATGACCAGCACCAGCGTGCCGATGCCCAGCAGGAGCGCCTGCCCGTCCCCCTGCGCGGCGGCGGTTTGCAGGAACGCGCCTAACCCCGGCAGGCGGAAGTCTTTATCCCCGACGGCGAAAATCTCGGCGGCCATCAGGAAGAACCAGCCGCCCGCCCACGACATCACGCTGTTCCAGATCAGGCCGATGGTGGCGAAAGGCAACTCGACTTCGCGGAAGCGCAGCCACGCGCTGAAGCGGAACATGGCGGCGGCTTCACGCAGTTCTTTGGGCAGCGTGACCAGCGATTGATAGAAGCTGAAGGTGAGATTCCATGCTTGCGAGGTGAAAATCAGAATGATCGAGGCCAACTCGACGGCTGTTTGCTGCGGTAGGATGCTGGTCAAACTGAGCAGCACCACCGGCAGGAACGACAGGATGGGGACGGATTGTAGGATGTCCAGCACGGGCAGCAGCCAGCGATCTGCCCCTTTGCGGCGGGCAGCCGCATAGCCGTACCCCAGCGAGAACAGCAGCGATAATCCGTAGGCCAGCAGCATCCGGCGCAACGAGAGGAAAGCGTAATAAGGCAGCGCGGCGGGTTCGAGGCTGATTTGCGGGCCGTTGATGATGTTGGGCGAATTGAATGAAATGCGAATGCCCAGATACAGCACGCCGCCCACGACCAGCAGGATGAGCAGATCTATCCACCCGAAGGCGCGATCACTCTGTGTCTGCCCGAAAATATGGGGACGGACGGTCATGCAATCTCCTAATCGGAAATATAAAAAAGAAAACTGATACGAGTCTATCTTTGAACGTTCACCTTGCCAACCGAGGAAATGGTATACTCAGGTTAAATTTTCACTAAATATCGGGCTTGTGCATGGCTGTTGACCATAATCCCTATCGCCCTTTGACCGAAGATGATGTCACCCTCGCGCCGTTCGTTCGCTTGCATGGCGCATTCGAGCATGTCTACCAGCAGTTCGCCAGCCCGAACGCGCCGCGCCGCGTGCTGCTGCTGGGGCGGCGCGACAGCGGCAAGACGGCGCTGCTGCGGCGCTTCCACGACATTCTGGATGCCCATACCGTCAGCGCCTATCTCCCGCTGCGGTTGTTGACGCTGGCGAGCGAGGATAGCTGGCTGCGAACGCTGGCGGCCTCAGCATCCGAGTCGCTGGTGCAGGCCGGGTTGCACCCGCCGGAGGTGAATCCGCCGGAGGATGCCGAACCGGAGGTGCTGCGCGACTGGTTCAAAGGGACGTTCCTGCGCGAGTTGATGGCGGCGCTGTGGGGGCGGCGGCTGGTATACCTGTTGGATGATGCGGGCACGCTGCTCACCGCGCTCAAGCAGGAACGCCTGCCGCACGATCATCTGACGTTCCTGACCGATCTGCTGACCGAATACACGCAGCTAGGGATTGTGCTGGCGGTGGACAGCCGCTACGAGGCCAGCCTCGCCTCCCTCGCGCCCCTCATCGGCCTGACCGATGTCTACCGCCTGATGAACCTCGATCTGGCGACGGCGACAGAACTGCTGCGTACTCCGGTGGATGGCGTGTATACGCTGAACGATGCGGGCGTGGCGGCAGCGTACAGAGCGACGGCAGGTCGTCCGCGCCTGCTGCAACGCTACGGCTTCCTGCTGTACAAGCAGTGGGAGACCGTTCCGGCGGTCACGCGCCTGACAGCGGACGATGTGAAGGTGGTCACGCCGTCGGTTTACGCGCAGAGCGAGGATGAATTTCAAACGCTGTGGGATGACCTGTCGCGCAACGAGCGCCTTGTGCTGACCGCGCTCACGCAACTGGTGTATGCCGACCCGCTGAAGCCGCCCGCCGCCGCCGATGTGGAAACATGGCTGATCGAATCCGATTATCCGCTAGATCGGACGGCGATTCATGCCGCGCTGCGCGGGTTGGAATATGACGAACTAATCGTCCACGCGGGCGGCGGAATCACGCTGAATGGCGGGCTGTTGCAAACGTGGCTGCTGGAGCATGTGCGCCTGAGCGATACGGCGGCGGCGCGGGTTGTGCCGCGTTCGTCGCGCTGGGGATGGGCGCTGCTGGTGGCGGTGCTGCTGCTGGTGCTGCTGGCGGCAGGGCTGGCGCTGCTGGGCGGTCAACAACGCACTACGCCCCCCGCCGTGACCGCCGCCCCCACCGTGACGCTGGTCGGCGGCGGGTAGCCCTCACCCCCAATCCCCTTTCAAGGGTAGGTTTTTTGCGGGATAACCCTCATCCCCATCCCTTCTCCCTCAGGGCGAAGGGTGTAATACCATCTTACTTCCCCTCTCCAAAGCGGTACTCCGCGTGTTGGAGAGGGTGAT
>CAIVEA010000546.1 GCA_903904765.1 uncultured Chloroflexota bacterium | reverse complement strand
TGGTTTGAGCGTGGTCGCCATCTTCTTCCTCGGACGCGCCATGTTCACGCCGATCACCGGACTGGTCGCCGCGCTGTTCCTGCTGAGCAGCCCGCTATTCTGGTTCTACGGCGAAATCGCTCTCCCTCACGCGCTCGATCTGTTCGCCATCACCTTCTCGGCATGGATGCTGTACCGCATCATGGAAGGTGATACGCGCTGGTTGTGGCCGACGATCATCTTTCTCGGTTTGCTGGGCGGCTTCCGTCAGCAAGATTTGATGTTCCTCGCCCCGCTGATTCTGTTCACTTGCTACCGAATCGGCCTTGTCCGCTTGGCGCTGGCCGCACTCCTCGGCGCAATTATCACGGTTGCGTGGCTCGTCCCCACGCTGGCCTACAGCGGCAGCCTGCAAGCCTATATGGCGGGGTCGGCAGCTTACACCGAAAGCTTCTGGCGCACCACTTCGATCTTCTTGGGCGCAGGCACATTCGGCCTGCGACGCAACATCATCGAGAAACTCATCCCCTACACGCTGTACGCATGGTCGCTGGCGTTGCTGCCTGCGTTGTACTGGTTCACCCGCATTCCGACGGACGGGCGGAAATGGCTGCGTAACCGCAAAACGTGGTTCTTTGTGATCTGGCTCGTGCCGGTACTGGTATTTTACGCCATCATCCACATGGGGCAGCAAGGGCTGGTATTCGTGTTCCTGCCCGCGCTATTTGTCCTGAGCGCCGAAGGGCTGCGCCGCCTGTTTGCCGCCCGCCCCGCCTACCTGAACGCTGCCACTGCTGTCATCACACTGGTGAGCGCGGCGATATTCGTCTTTGCGCCCACCCAGCCCCTCGGCGAAGGACGCGGCCCCAAACTGCTGACCTACGACACGCTGCGTCAGCAAGACACACGCATGCTGAACGAAATCGAAACTATCCGCGCTCATTTCAAGCCGGAAAACACGGTCATTCTGGCGGCGAACTGGCGGCATGCTCAGTTCTACCTGTCGGACTATCCGCTGCTGCGCTTCACCATCGGCGCAAAATTTGAAGTGACCGAAGGCCAACCAACGAATGTGGACTTCCTCAATCAACCCGTTACGGCGCGCGATCTGGGGCTGACGGGTGAGGGCAAATGGAATGTAGTGTTGTTGGATACCGAACTCGAAGCGTTCGCAACCAGTGACTTGACGGTGATTAACGGCGCGAACGGCTATACGCTGAAGGCGCTCACGCTCACGCCGGAACAGACTTACTTTACCGACGGGCAAACCTTTGGCATCAAAGGCTGACCGCCGCCAGTGACCAACAAAAAGGCGTACCCGGTAAGGATACGCCTTTTTTGTTGCCCTAACGCTACGGTCTACGAACGTTCGCCAATCACCACGGTGATTTCCTGCACCTGTCCACCGCGCACGATCTTAACCGCTGCACTCGAACCGATGCTCAGGCTGCCCAGCGCCGCCAGCAAGCCCTCCATATCCGGGACGCGATGGCTGCCCACCGAGACAATCGTATCGCCGAGGAAAATGCCCGCCTTCTCCGCCGGACTGCTGCTTTCCACCGAGACGACCAGTGCGCCCGTACTCTGTTCCAGAGACTCGGCTACCGCTGCCGGCAGCCGTGCCGGTTGGATGCCCACGCCCAGATACCCGCGCCGCATCCGCCCATGCTTGAGCAGGCTGTCCACCACATAGCGCACGGTAGTCGTCTGCATGGTCAGGCTGACACCGCGCATCAATCCCGACGAATTCAGGCCGATGATCTCGCCGCTGGCGTTCACCAGTGGCCCGCCGGAAAAACCGGGGTACATGACCACATCAGTCTGGGCAAAATACTTGTTTTCGGCCTCGTTGTGGCTAAGGGCGCTCACCACGCCCAGCGTAGCCTG
>CAIVEA010000545.1 GCA_903904765.1 uncultured Chloroflexota bacterium | reverse complement strand
GCGGTGCAGTCTGTGAAGGGCGCGCGCGTCCTCGGACTGTTCGGAGACTCGATCACCACCGACCACATTTCGCCCGCTGGCGATATTGCGGTGGATAGCCCTGCCGGACGTTACCTGATCGAACACGGTGTGGAGCGCAAAGACTTCAACACCTACGGCACACGGCGCGGTAATCATGAAGTAATGATGCGCGGCACGTTCGCCAACATCCGTCTGCGGAACAACCTTGTGCCGGGTACGGAAGGCGGCATCACGCTGCATTTCGGTAGCGGTAAGGTGATGAGCATTTACGATGCCGCCATGCAGTATGTGGCGGACAAGACCCCGCTGGTCATCCTCGCGGGTGTGGATTACGGCATGGGTTCCAGCCGCGACTGGGCAGCTAAAGGCACGTACCTGCTGGGCGTGAAGGCTGTTATCGCCAAGAGCTTCGAGCGCATTCACCGCAGCAATCTGGTCATGATGGGTGTGCTGCCGCTGGTGTTCAAGGCGGGCGAGGGCTGGGACACGCTCGGCCTGACGGGTAAGGAAAGCTTCGACATCCTCGGTCTGGAAACCCTGCAACCCGGTCAGGAATTGACGGTGGTGGCGACGGCTGAAGATGGCAGCAGCAAGCAGTTCACGGTGACGGCTAAGATCAACACGCCGGTGGAACTGGAATACTACCGTAACGGCGGTATTCTCCACACCGTGCTGCGTAACCTGCACTAGAATCGAGCGCCCTCACCCTAATTTCCTCAGCCCTCAGAACGAGGGACTTCAAAGCCTTTTCTCCTTCGTCATGAGCGAGAAGGGGCTAGGGGATGAGGGTGGAATGAGGTACAAATGGAAAGGCACGATTGAACGTTCATCGTGCCTTTCTGATTCGGATTGGACTGACCGTTGTGTTTGTCACATGACGGGTTATTGAGGATAATTTGCTTATGGACAACCTTCCCAAAGTGATTATTTATACCGATGGCGGTGCGAAGCCGAATCCCGGCGCTGGCGGATGGGCTGCGCTGTTGATGTGGGGCGCTCATGTGCGCGAACTCAGTGGCGGCGAACCCCAAACCAGCAACAACCGCATGGAACTGACGGCGGCGATTATGGCGCTGGAGGCGCTTAAAGTGCCGTGCGAGGTGGAGTTCCATACCGATAGTCAGTACGTCAAAAACGGGATTACGGAGTGGATGGCGAACTGGGTGCGGAATGGCTGGAAAACCGCCGCCAAAAAGCCCGTGCTGAACCAAGACCTGTGGGAACGATTGCATGCCGCCACGCAGCGCCATACGATCGTGTGGAAGTGGGTGCGCGGTCATGCCGGACATGAACAAAACGAGCGTGTCGATGCGTTAGCCACCGCCGCCCGCGAAAATGTGCGCCGATCATAACTCAGAAGAACAGGACGATAGCCCGATGCCCACCTTTGCCAATCGAGTTGCACCTTTCGGAACGACTATTTTCAGCGAAATCAACAATCTGGCGGCGGAGTATGGCGCGGTTAATCTGGGGCAGGGGCGGCCTGATTTCGACGGCCCGCCTGACCTGATTAACGCGGCGGTCAAAGCGTTGCAGGGTGGGCAGCAGTATAACCAGTATCCGCCGGGGATTGGCGCGCCGGAGTTTCGGAAGGCGCTGGCGAACCATGCCGCCAAGTTCTATGGCGTGGATGTAGACCCGAATCGCGGTGTGGTGGCGACCCCCGGCGCGACGGAAGCGGTGTTTGCCAGCATTATGGGGCTGGTTGATCCGGGTGATGAGGTCATCGTCATCGAACCCTATTTCGACAGTTATGTGCCGAATATCCTGATGGCCGGCGCGAAGCCCGTGTTTGTGCCGCTGCACCCGCCGGAGTGGATTCTCGACCCCGACGAACTGCGGCGGGCATTCACCCCGCGCACGAAGGCGCTCCTGTGGAACTCCCCGCAGAATCCCACCGGACGGGTTTTCACCCGCGCCGAGATGCAGGTGGTGGCGGATTTGTGCATCGAGCATGATGTGATCGTGATCTCCGATGAGGTGTACGAGCATCTGGTGTTCGGCACGGCGCAGCACGTTCCGATTGCGTCGCTGCCCGGCATGTTTGAGCGCACGGTGACGGTCAGCAGCCTCGGCAAGAGCTACAGTGTGACGGGTTGGAAACTGGGCTGGGTGTATGGTGCGCCGGAACTGGTGACAGGCGTGATGCGCGCTCATCAGTTCATCGCGTTCGCCGTACATCATCCCTCGCAGATCGCGGGCGCGTTTGCGATGGGTCTGCCGGGGACGTACTACGAAGACCTGCAATCCATGTACACCGCCAAGCGCGATATTTTGATGGCTGGCCTGAACGCGGCTGGCCTGAAAGCCAAACAGCCCGAAGGCACGTATTTCGTCATGGCCGATTTCTCCGATGTGTTCGACGGGAACGATGTGGAATTCACCGCCCATCTCATCAAGAACATCGGCGTGGCCTGCATTCCGCCTTCCCCCTTCTACTGCGAGGAACATCGCCATATCGCTTCCAAGCAGGCGCGGTTCGCCTTCTGCAAAGGGGATGATACGCTGCGGCAGGCTTCTGAACGGCTGGCGAAACTGCGTCGCTGAGCGATTGACTAGGAATATGAATAAAGGGTAGCACCATGCCTGAGATTCGGTTTGATCGGTACTATCGGTACGATGAATTGACGCGCCTGTTGATGGCCTATGATGAGGAATACCCCGGCCTGATTCAGGTCAGCAGCATCGGCAAGAGCCACGAAGGGCGCGACATCTGGTTGGTGACGGTGACGAACGACGCTACTGGC
Organism: uncultured Chloroflexota bacterium; assembly: GCA_903904765.1. The sequence continues at coordinate 1,650 of CAIVEA010000545.1, read as the reverse complement.
CTCGCCAGTGAGAAACCGGCGCTGTGGGTTGATGGCAACATTCACGCCTCGGAAGTGTCAGCCTCCACCGCCTGCTTACACTTGCTGCACACGCTCACCAGCCAGTACATGATAGACCCGGAGATCACGCGCTGCCTCGATACCCGTGCGTTCTACATTTGCCCGCGTATCAACCCCGACGGCGCGGAATGGGCGCTGGCGGATAAGCCCGTGATTATTCGTTCCGGCACGCGCCCGTATCCGTATGATGAGGATGCCCTCAGCGGCCTGACCGAAACCGATGCTGATGGCGATGGCCGCGTGTTGCAAATGCGGATTGAAGACCCCAACGGCGGCTGGAAAGAACATCCCGACGAGCCGCGTTTGCTCGTCCGGCGCGACCCCACTGAAGTGGGCGGGCGCTACTTCCGCGTGCTGCCCGAAGGCACGCTCAAGAACTACGATGGTGTGACCATCGAGATTCCCAACCGCAAGCAGGGACTCGATTTCAACCGCAACTTCCCGCTCGAATGGCGGCAAGAATCCGAGCAGAGCGGGGCAGGGCCGTATCCCACCAGCGAACCGGAAATCCGTGCCGTGGTGCATTTCATCACCAACCATCTGAATATTCACGGGGCGGTCACTTTTCATACGCACAGCGGTGTGCTGCTGCGGCCTTATGGCACGCACAACGACGAGTACTTTCCGGCAGAGGATTTGTGGACGTTCCAGAAGATCGGCGAGAAGGGGACGGAGATCACGGGTTATCCGGCGGCCTCGGTCTATCACGAGTTCCGCTATCACCCCAAAGAGACCATCACGGGCGTGTTCGATGATTGGGTATATGACCACTTCGGCACGTATGCGTGGACGGTGGAAATCTGGAGTCCGCAGCGGCAGGCCGGCATCGAAAAGTTCAAGTTCATTGAGTGGTTCCGTGAACATCCGCTGGAAGATGATTTCAAACTGCTCAAGTGGAGCGACGAGGCGCTGGCCGGACACGGCTACGTGAACTGGTATCCGTTCGATCATCCCCAGTTGGGGCGGGTGGAACTGGGCGGCTGGAATTATCAGTACGCATGGCGCAACCCGCCGCCGCATTTGCTCGAAAACGAGATTTCGCGCTTCGCCGGATGGCTGATCTGGAAGAACCTAATTTCGCCCCGTCTGGAACTGCACAGCGTTCAGATGACCCCGTTGGGCAACGATCATTACCGTGTACAGATGGTCGTTCACAACACCGGATGGCTGCCTAGCTACGGCAGCAAGCGGGCGCTGGATCGCAAAGTGTTGCGCGGCGTGGTGGCAGAAATCCAACTACCGCCGGGGGCGACGCTGGTTTCTGGCAAGCAGCGCGAGGAAATCGGGCAGTTGGAAGGGCGCAGTCACATGGGTTCGTCGCTGCTGTCGTGGGCGGATATTGGCGTGACCAGTGACCGCGCCAAAGTTGCGTGGGTGATCTATGCGCCGCACAGGGGCTTCGTGCAACTGACGGCTCGCCATGAACGGGCGGGCGTGGTGCGTGAAGATGTGGAATTGGTCTAAGTGCCGTCTGTTGAGCGCATCCTCAAATTCTGGAAGCCTTACGGCGTTCTGACGCAGTTCACGGACGCTCAGGGCAGGCCGACTCTGGCGGATTACATCACGGTCAGCGGTGTGTATGCTGCTGGC
>CAIVEA010000544.1 GCA_903904765.1 uncultured Chloroflexota bacterium | reverse complement strand
GTGGTACTGGGTCAGGCAAGACCACGCTCCTCAACGTGCTTTCCAGCTTCATCCCCAACAACGAGCGCATCGTAACTGTTGAAAATGCGGCGGAACTGCAACTCCGGCAGGAGCATGTGGTGACGCTGGAATCGCGCCCGCCGAATCTGGAAGGGAAGGGCGAAATCACCATTCAGGACTTGGTGGTGAACTGCTTGCGTATGCGCCCGGATCGCATCGTGGTCGGGGAGTGCCGTTCCGGCGAGGCGCTGGATATGCTTCAGGCCATGAATACTGGTCATGACGGTTCGCTGACTACCGCCCACGCCAACAGCCCGCGTGATACCATCTCCCGTCTGGAAGTTATGTGCTTGATGGCCGGCATGGATTTGCCAGTTCGCGCTATTCGTGAGCAGATCGCCAGCGCGGTTGACCTTATTTGCCAGCAAAACCGTTTGCGTGATGGGTCGCGCAAGATTGAGAAAATCACCGAAGTACAGGGCATGGAAGGTGAAGTCATCACCATGTCCGACATTTTCGAGTTCGAGCAGACGGGTATCGAAAATCAGAAGATCATCGGGCGTATTCGCCCAACGGGGTTGCGTCCGCGTTTTATCGAGCAGATCGAAGATGCTGGCATTCACCTGCCGCCTTCGACCTTCGGTATCGGACGCAACTACTAATCACGCTGATTTGTCTCGCCGTAGGTTGATTGTCGCGGGGATGCGACCTGCTTGACTCGCATCCCCGCGTTTTCTTAGAATGATCTTTGATGGGGTCGGGAAGTAACGGGAGGAAGTAAACGTGCCAGCAGAACTCGTCCCGATTATCGTTGTCATCGCCGGTGTAGTGGCGGTTGGCGTTATTGTGTTCGGCGTGGTGAGTGTTCGTTCGGAACGTGATCTGGTTGAGGAGCGTTTGGGGCGTTACGAAGAAGGCTATCAAGCGTTCGTTGATCTGGAAGAAACCGACGATAAGAATAAGAAGGGCAAAGACGATCAGGGCAAAGCGATGGATGTGATTGATAAAGCCATCGCCAAACGTCCGTTCGCCCAAAAATGGCGGCAGCAGCTTGCTCGTGCGGATATTAAGCTGACGGTTGCCGAATACGCCGCGCTGCATGTGGTTGCTCCAATCGGGTTCTTTATCGCGGGCTATTTTGTGCTGTTCCGTGATGACTTGATTATGTCCATGGTGGCGGGCTTTATCGGGTTCTTCGCGCCGCGCATTTATGTGTCCCGTGCCACTAGCCAGCGTCTGATGCGCTTTGAGCAACAACTGCCGGATACACTGGGGCTGTGGGTGAATGCGCTGCGTTCCGGTTTTAGCGTCATGCAGGCGATGGAAGCCATTTCCCGCGATGCGCCAGAACCCACCACCACCGAGTTCAAGCGCGTGGTGCAGGAAGTTCAACTCGGCATTGATGTGGAAGATGCGCTGGCACACCTTCTGGCGCGTGTGGAAAGCGAAGACCTCGATCTGGTGGTGACGGCTGTGAACATCCAGCGCGAGGTCGGCGGTAATCTGGCTGAAATCTTGGAAACCATTAGCCACACCATCCGCGAACGTATTAAGCTCAAGGGTGAAGTTCGTGTGTTGACTTCACAGGGGCGCATCACCGGGTATCTCATCAGTTTGCTGCCGATTGCGGTGGCGCTGTTACTGTCGCTCATCCAACCCGGTTTCATGAATCCCATGTTTGAGAATCGGGGTTGTGGTTGGCCGATGCTGGGTATCGGTTTGGC
>CAIVEA010000543.1 GCA_903904765.1 uncultured Chloroflexota bacterium | reverse complement strand
TGCGCGTATGCCAATTCCGCCACTTCCCCGTGAAGAAATAGATTATATGCCAGCGAATGCACTGCACTCAAGTCCGAATCTGAAAAGCAGGCATCCTACTCTAGTTCAATGCGCGATACGTCGTTGATGTCCATATCGCCCGCTTTGGTGAGAATGCTGGTAATCACGAGCTGAGCAAACCGGAAAAGGCTTTGCATCTGCTCGATACGTTCGAGGTACAACTTTGCCAGCGTTTGATCGTCCGGGGTCATGCTGGACAAAGCAGCGGACAAATCCTGCACGTTATCATCCATCACCGTCAGCGCCCGGTCAACATCGCGCATTTCGCGTCCGGCGAGGATGTTCGAGATGATCTGCCAGAAATCCGTTTCAGCTTCATAGAACTTGCGGCGACCACCACTCCCCCGCACCCATACCTGCCGCACCATCCCCATGTGCTCCAGCGTCCGCAAATTCATGCTTACGCTGGCCTTCGAGATGTCCAGCAGTTCCACCAGATCATCAAGGCTCAGAGGATCGGCGCTCAGTAACAGAGCGCCATAAAGCTGCCCCATCACCTTGCTAAAGCCGAAGTAGGCCGACAATTGCCCTAGTCCATCCAGCATACTCTGTTGAACTGCCATCAAACTAGGGTGATGGACAGGTGTATCATTTTTGGCCGGAGAGACCATCTGCTATGCAACTTTCATCCGAATAAACTGTTTACAACATTCTAAAACTACAGAACGATATTAACATGATTAATCGTCCCTGACAACCGTGTGCGTCCCTCAATTCCCTCATTCGTAGCGCAGTGCATCAATCGGGTTCAGGCTAGCGGCACGGTTCGCTGGATAGATTCCGAAGAACACACCCACCGAGAGCGAGATCAACGTCGCCAGCACCACGCTCGAAAACTGCACCCCCGCCCCCAGATCGGGCAGTAGGGCGCTCACCGCCAGCGTACCGAGGAAAGCCAGCGTCACTCCCAGCGCCCCACCGATGAGCGCCAGCGTCACCGCTTCCACCAGAAATTGAAACAGAATATCGTTTTTCTGTGCGCCCACCGCTTTGCGGAGGCCAATTTCGCGGGTGCGTTCCGTCACCGTCACCAGCATAATATTCATGATGCCGATGCCACCCACGATCAGCGAAATTCCCGCGATTACCGCCAGAAACACCGTCAGCAATCCGGTGACGTTCCCCAAACTATCCAGTAAATCGGTCTGCGTGAAAATCTGGAAATCGTCCTCATCACGGAAACTGATGTTGTGTAGTTCGCGCAGCGTTTGCCGGATTTGCTGCGCGACCACATCCACGCTGTCGCTATCCCGCGCCTGCACCACAATCGTGCTGACCGGACGCACGCCCGTCAGTTCCCGATCTCCCGTCAACCGGTTGAGTACCGTCGTCAGCGGTGCGAACAGCGTATCATCATCATTCGGGCCAAAACCCGCCCCGCCCACCGAGTTGAGCACACCTTCCACCCGGAACAAAATCCCCCCCACGCGCACATTCTGCCCCACCGGGTCTTGCCCATCCGGGAACAAACGCTCCGCCACCTGCGGCCCTAAAACAGCGATTCGCGCCTGACTATCGTATTCCTCGCGGGTGAAAAAGCGCCCTTCCGTCAGCGTCCGGTTTCGCACCACCGGATAATCCACCGTCACGCCCAGAATGCGGACATCCAGTTCGCGGCCTTCCACATTCACCGTCCGGTTCACGCTCCGCTGTGGCATCACCGCCAGCGCATCCGGCACAAGGAACGGGTCGGAGAGCGCCTGCGCGTCCTCGGTAGTCAGGCGGCGCGTCTCACCCTGCGCGTTCTCCGAAGGGAACACAATCACCAGATTGGTGCCAATCCCCAGAAATTGCTGGCGCACGAAGTTATCTACCGCCTGCCCCAGCGACACCAGCACGATCACCGAAGCCACGCCAATCGTAATGCCGAGCATCGTCAGCGCCGAACGCAGTTTATTGCTCCCCAACCCGATCAGGGCCATGCGTATGTTTTCAAACATCGTCCGGCTCGTCCTTTGGCCTACTCAAACCGCAGCGCGTCAATCGGTCGCATCCGTGCCGCACGGCTGGCCGGATACAACCCGAAGAAGATGCCCACGAAACTGCTCACCACCGTCGCCAGCACAATCGAGTCCACGCTCAGGCTCAGCTTCAAGTCGGGGATGAGTGCCCCCGTGATAAACGTGGCCGCCCAGCCCAGCCCCACCCCTATCAACCCGCCCAGTATCGACAGAACCAGACTTTCGATCAGAAATTGCAGCAGAATATCCCGCCCCCGTGCGCCCACCGCTTTTCGCAGTCCAATCTCGCGGGTACGCTCCGTCACCGAAACCAGCATGATATTCATGATGCCGATGCCGCCCACCAGCAGCGAAATACTGGCGATCAT
>CAIVEA010000542.1 GCA_903904765.1 uncultured Chloroflexota bacterium | reverse complement strand
CGCTACGAAATGACCGACGACGAACACCGTATGCTGGCGCAAACCCTCCATGATGTGAAAGGGAAAGTTGCTATTTCAGGCTATCACGGGGCGCTGATGGACTCGTTATATGCAGACTGGCATTGTGTGGAAGCGCCCGCCAAGATGATTCATTCGGTCAAACAGAGCCGAACCGAAGTGCTGTGGATGAATTATGATGTGGAGGATACGTTGTGGTTCAACCAGAACAAATCCTTGCTTTAGCCCATTCACAGGCCGTACAAGCGGGCGAACGCACACGGTTGACAGACGAGAATCTCATCGCGCAGGTAGAGTTTGTGTGCCGCAATCTCCAGAATCGGGCGGGGGCGCGGTTGCTGCTGGCGTTATTGCTGGCAAAAACCCACCGCCCTGAAGTGGATATTCGCAAACCGTATACGGAAATCGGCACGCCGGATAGTTATTCTGGACGCAGTTATGACGAGAGCTATGTAACCACGTTTATCTCTGCACATCGGTTGCCCTGTAACCCGACAACTGCGTTTCTCACGCCAGCTTTGCGGAATCGCAATAGCGTCCTCACGCCGGATGTTGATCTAGTAGGCCGTCCCCCCGCCCTGTATCAGACTGTTCTGTTGCTGCTGGATGCGGTCTATCGCGGTGCTGTCGAATCGGGGGATTTGCTGGCGGAAACCATACGCTGGTTGTTAATCGTGCGGGATGAACGTGAACAGCGCACACGTACCCTTCTGGCAGGATTGCAGTCTCGTGGGGACAGTTTGCCGCTGTCTGCGGAAACTATCATTCGGTTGATCGAACAGCATCTTCAGCAGCCCCGCGCCAGCCGCTTACCTGTCCTGTTGGTCGCGGCAGCTTATGAGTGCGTTTCCCCGCTGATCGGGGAACAGGCGCGGAAGCTGTACGCGCACAACGCAGCGGATTCGCAAACAGGCACATTGGGCGATCTGGAAATTACGCTCACCAGTGATGAGGCCGTAGTGACCAGTTATGAGATGAAAACACGTCCGGTCAGCCAAGAGGACGTGGAACAAGCTCTACAGAAAGTTCTCCGTTCGCCGGATCATGTCCAGCATTATGTGTTTGTCACCACCGCACCTATTGCGCCTGATGTACAGAAATACGCGCAGGCGCTCTATGAACACACACAAGGGACAGAATTTGTGATTTTCGATTATGTCGGCTTTCTGCGCCACTTTCTGCATTTCTTTCATCGTCTGCGAATGCCTTTTGTAGAAGCCTATCAGCGCCTGCTGCTGGCTGAACCAGAAAGTGGTGTCAGCCAACCGTTGAAAGAGGTATGGCTGGCATTACGACAGGCCGCCGAAAGTGATGGGATGGGGTAGCATGATTCTCGATCAATTCCTCCGGCAGATGCCGAAGGTAGAACTGCATGTGCATCTGGAGGGCAGCGTGCGCCCGGAAACGCTGCTCACGCTGGCGCAGCGCAACGGTGTCTCGTTGCCAGCCAACACGGTGGAGGGTGTGCGCCAGTGGTACACCTTCAGCGGCTTTCCGCATTTCGTGGATATTTATGTGACGATCAGCGACTGTATGAAAACGCTGGACGACATCGAACTGGTCGCCCGCGAATTTCTGATCGGGCAGGCCGCGCAGAACGTCGTCCACAGCGAAGTCACCTATACGCCTTTTACGCACACCCAGCGCAAAGGACTACCGATGGACGCGCAGATCGAAGCCATCAACCGCGCCCGCGCATGGGGCGAAGCCGAACTGGGCGTAAGCATGTGCCTGATTACCGACATCGCCCGCGAAGTCTCGCCGCAGGATGGGCTGCACACGGCGGACGCAGCCATCCGGCTGCACGGGTGCGGCGTGGATGCGCTGGGGCTGGGCGGTTACGAAGTCGGCCACCCGCCCGAAAAACACGCCGCCGCGTTTGAACGGGCGCACAACGCGGGTGTCCCCTGCATCCTCCATGCCGGCGAAACCGAAGGCGCAGCCAGCATTTGGGGGGCGCTGCGGGCGGGCTATAGCCAGCGCATCGGTCACGGGGTACGCTGCCTCGAAGACCCGGCGCTGGTGGATGAACTGCGCGACAGGCAAATCCCGCTGGAAGTGTGCCCCAGCAGCAACGTGTGCTTGGGCGTATTCCCACGCATGACCGATCACCCGCTACCGCGCCTGATCGAAGCCGGACTGTATGTGACGCTGAACTCGGACGACCCGCCCATGTTCAACACCACCCTGACCGATGAATACCGGATTGTCGCCAGCACCTTGGGGTTCGGCGCGGCGGATTTTCAGCGCCTCTCGCTGAACGCTTTACGCGCCTCCCTGCTGCCACCGGAGCGCAAAACCGCGCTCGAAGCGCAGTTCGCGGCCTCGTTCGCCGCCCTTTCCAATGCCGAGTGAAATGGGGATTGACCGCTATGACCGCACAACGCTTGTCTTTTACCGAACGCCTGACCCAAACTGCACCCATCCTGACCGATGGCGCGATGGGGACGATGCTGCATCAGCGCGGCGTGACGCTGAACACCTGCTTTGAAGAACTCAACATCAGCCGCCCGGATGTGGTCGAATCGGTTCACCGCGATTATCTGGCGGTGGGCGCGGAGATGATCGAAAGCAACACCTTCGGCGCGAACCGCTACAAGTTGGCACAGCATGGCCTGACCGAACAGGTGGCCGCCATCAACCGCGCTGGCGTGGAGGCGGTGCGGCGGGCGATGACCGCTACAGGGCGTACCGATGCCTATATCGCGGGGTCTATCGGGCCGCTGGGCGTGCGCCTGAAGCCGTTCGGACGGGTGCGCGCCGAGGATGCCCGTGCCGCCTTTGCCGAACAGATTGCGGCGCTGGCGGGGGCTGGCGTGGATGTGATCCTGTTCGAGACCTTCAGTGACCGCATCGAACTGCTGGAGGCGGTGCGTGCCGCCCACGAAACCGCGCCGAAACTACCCGTGATCGCCCACATGACCTTCGCGGCGGACGAGCGCACCTTGCTGGGCGATCTGCCGGCGCAGGTGGCGCGTGACCTGCACAAGGCGGGCGCGACGGTGGTAGGTGTGAATTGCGGTGGCGGGCCGGAACAGCTCTCGCGCATTCTACAGGCCATGCGACAGGCCGTGCCGGAGGCCATCACCTCCGCCATGCCGAACGCTGGCTTCCCCGAATCGGTGGGCGAACGCATGATGTACCCCGCCACCGGCGAATACTTCGCCGAATACGCGCTGGTCTTTAAGGCCATCGGTGCGCGGCTGATCGGCGGTTGTTGCGGCACAACCCCTGACCATATCGCCGCCATGCGCCGGGCGCTGGATAACCCCGCGCTGCCGCTGCCGCACATTCACCTGCTGGAAACCAGCGGCGACGACCATGCTGATGTGCCGGAGCGCCCAACGGAACTGGCACGCAAACTAGCGGCGGGGCGCTTCGTGGTGACGGTGGAAATGGCTCCCCCACGCAGCTTTGTGCCGCAAAAACTGCTGGCCTCCGCCCGCCTGCTGCAAGAGGCCGGCGCGGACATGGTGGATGTGGCCGACAGCCCCACCGCCCGTATGCGGATGAGTCCGTGGGCGGTGTGCCACTTCTTGCAGACCAAACTCAATATGGAAGCGGTGCTGCACTTCCCCACACGCGGACGCAATCTGCTGCGCGTGCAGGGCGACCTGCTGGCAGCACATGCGCTGGGGCTGCGTAACCTGTTCGTGGTGATGGGCGACCCCACCAAAATTGGCGACTACCCGGAAGCGATGGACAACTACGATGTCGCGCCGTCCGCGCTAATCGGAATCATCAAGCACAAGATGAATCATGGTGTAGATCAGGCCGGGAACTCCATCGGGCAACCGACCACCTTCACGGTGGGTTGTGCGTTGAATATGTTTGCGGTGGATATGGACAGGGAGATCGCCGCGCTGCGGAAGAAGATCGAAAACGGGGCGGATTTCGCGCTGGGACAGGCGGTGTTCGAGCCAGCCCGCATCGAGACTTTCCTGCGCCGCTACGAGGAAATTGTGGGCGAACCGTTCACGCTGCCCGTGCTAATGGGACTGATCCCGCTGTACAGCCTGAAGCACGCGCTGTTCCTGCACAACGAAATCCCCGGCATCAGCATCCCGGACACGCTGCTCAAGCGCATGGAGGACGCGGGTGACAACGCCCCCGCCGAAGGTGTGCGAATCGCGCAGGGGCTATTGCGCGACATCCGCAGTTTGACGCAGGGCGTATACCTGATTCCGGCGTTCGGGCGCTACGAACTGGCCGCTGATGTGATCGACTCGCTGGCGGTCAGCCCGTCGCGGTAGGTTGACCCTCAACCCCAACCCTTCTCCCTTATGGCGAAGGGCGTAAAGCAAACGGACATAGCAGGCTATCTACCTACGAAAGAATGTCTGCCGGAAAACCTGCTTTACTGCGGGGTGAGCGCATCGGCGAGGGTTTGCGCGTTCACCCGCAGGTAGTCGAGATAAGTGGGCGCTATTCCATCCGGTGCGGTGAGTGATTCGCTCAGGGTGGTGACGACGGTCACGCCCGCGTCCTGCGCCAGCGTCTGAATCACCTGCGTGGAGGCGCTGGCCTCCGCAAACACCACCGTCACGCCCAGCGCACGGATGTGGTCAATCAGCCCCGCCACTGCTTGCGGATCATTCTCGCCGCCGGTTGTGCCGCCGGGGATGACCACACCTGCCATCTCAAAATCGAAAGCACGGGCGAAATAGCTCATGAACTCGTGATTCGTGACCAGCAGGCGGCGCTCCGGCGGGATGACCGCCAGTGTTTCCGTCATGCCCTCGAAGGTATCTTGCAATTGCGTCTTATACGCTTCGGCGTTCGCCGTGTAAGTGTCGGCATGGTCGGGGTCAGCCGCTGCCAGCGCCGCCGCAATCGTATCCGCCCACACCATCACATTACGCGGGTCTGTCCATGTGTGCGGGTCGCAACTTTCATGAGCGTGATCGTCCGCCGCCACAGGCGCAGCCTCGCACACGCCCGTTTCGCCCAGCACACCCAGCGGTTCGTTGGCATGGGGGTCATCAGCATGCCCGTCGCTGAAGGCGTACATGGTCACGCCCGTATTGACCGCCACCAGCGGCACACTCGCCGCATTCTCCATCAGGCCGCCGAGGAACGATTCGTAGCCTGCGCCCACCGCCAGCACCAGATCGGCATCCGCCACCCCCTGCACATCCTGCGGGGAGGGTTCAAACGCATGTGCGTCCGAATCGGCGGGGACGAGCGCCGTCACTGTCACAAGGTCGCCGCCGATATGCTGCGCCACGTCCGCCACAATCGTCGTGGTCGCCACCACGCGCAGCGGGGCATCCTGCGCGGCGGCTGTGCCTACCCCCAGCAGGCCGAGTGCGAGTACAATACATCTCATAAACCGCATCATTACAACACCTGTTGATACAGTATCTCAATTGGTATTTGATACAGTATCTCAATACGATTTAAGAGTCAAGGGATGAGGACGAGCGAGGATGAGTGAGGATTTGACCCCCCGCGCCCAACGGTTGCGGGATGCCGGACACAAGCTGACCCATGCCCGGTTGACGGTGCTGGCGGCGCTGGAGGACAGCGGCGGGCATATCACCTCGTCGGAAGTGCTGGAGCGCGTGAGCGTTCTGGACGAGAGCATAGGCCGTGCCAGCGTGTTCCGCACACTCGACCTGCTCACCAGCCTGTCCATCATCCGCCCCACTTACCTGCACAGCAGCATGACCCCGACTTACGTCTTGCTGCCCGATGGTCATCATCACCATTTCATCTGTACGCGCTGCAATCGTGTGATCGAGTTCGACGACTGCGGGCTGGCACAAATTGAAACCGATCTGGAAGCCCGCCTG
>CAIVEA010000541.1 GCA_903904765.1 uncultured Chloroflexota bacterium | reverse complement strand
TTCCGGCGCTGCGCGAGGTGTCTTTCGCCTGTGAGCGCGGCAAAGTACACGCGCTGGTGGGCGAGAACGGCGCGGGCAAATCCACCTTGATGAAGATTCTGGGCGGCGCGGTGCAGGCCGACAGCGGCGAAATCCATTTCAAAGGGCAGCAGTTCAACCACCTCACGCCCCGCCTTTCGCTGGATATGGGCATCAGCATCATCTATCAGGAATTGGCGCTCAGCCCGTATCTCACCGTCGCGCAGAACATTTTCTTGGGGCGCGAACCCAATCGCGCAGGCATCATCCAGACGGGCGATTTGCGCCAGCAAGCCGCCGATATTCTCGCCAAGCTGCATGTGCAGATTGATCTGGATGCGCCCGTGAGCGAATTGACCGTTGCCCAGCAGCAGATGGTCGAAATTGCGAAGGCGCTCTCGCGGAATGCCGATTTGATCGTGATGGATGAGCCGTCTGCGATTCTGGTGGGCGAAGAATTAGAGCAGTTATTCAAAACCATTCAGTCGCTGGTGGCGCATGGCGTGACCATCGTCTACATTTCGCACCGCCTTGATGAAGTGTTCCAGATTGCCGATACTATCACCGTCTTGAAAGATGGCGCAGTCGTGGGCAGCCGCCCGCGTGAAGGGCTGACGCACCGCGAATTGGTGCAGATGATGGTGGGCAGGTCGCTGGAAGAAGTGTATCCCGCACCCATCGGTCAGCGCGGCCAGCCTGTGCTGGTCGTGGACAATATTTCCAACGCCCGTTTGAAGCACATCAGCCTGACGCTCCATGCCGGTGAAACGCTGGGTATCGCAGGCATGGTCGGTTCCGGGCGCACCGAACTGGCGCGGGCGATCTTCGGTGCAGACCCCATCAGCAGCGGCACAATCACCATCAACGGGCAGATCGCCAAGCACACCAGCCCAGCGCAGGCCATTCGTGGCGGTATGGCGCTCGTGCCAGAAGACCGCAAAGGACAGGGCTTATTCACCGCGCTGCCCATCCTCCAGAACATCACGCTGCCCATCCTGACCCGCCTGACCCGCAGCGGCGTGCTGCAAGCCAAACAGGAAGCGCAGGTGGTGGAAGAGGCGCGGCACAAGCTCAGCATCAGCATGGCGGGCGCGGAGCAAGAAGCGCAGTTCCTGAGTGGCGGCAACCAGCAAAAAGTGGTGCTGGCGAAATGGCTGGAGACGCATCCCAGCGTCATCCTGATGGACGAACCCACACGCGGCATTGACATCGGTGCGAAATTTGAGATTTACCAGCTTATGCGCCGCTTGAACGAAGAAGGGGTCGCCATTCTGATGATTTCCTCCGAACTGCCCGAAATTCTGGGGATGAGCGACCGCGTGCTGGTCATGCGTGACGGGCAGATCGTAGGCGAACTCCCACGTGAAAGTGCCACCGAACAGGCGATTATTGAACGGGCGACCAGCGGGGGGGCTGTGGCATGACGACTGGCACACTTCAAAAACCCGCTTTCAACCGCAAACGTTTCTGGCGGCAGAATGGCCGCGTGATCGCCGTCTACGGGCTGGTGGTCATTATGGTGCTGATCGGCGTTTTCGCCACCGAACGCTTTTTGACCGAGCGCAACCTGTTCAACCTGTTGCGGCAAACGGCGTTCTTGGGCGTGGTGGCGCTGGGGCAAATGCTGGTGGTGCTTACCAGCGGGATTGATCTTTCCGTCGGGTCGCTGGTGCGCGTGTCGGTGCTGGTGTCCGCCATTTTGATGAGTGGCGACTCTAACAACACGCTGCCGGCCATCCTCATCACGCTGCTGATCGGCGCGGGCATCGGTTTCGTCCATGCGCTGCTCATCAACCGCATGAATATCAGCCCGTTCATCGTCACGCTGGCCTCGTTTGTCATCCTGCGCGGTGTGGCGCTGACCATTTCCACCTCCCCGATTGGCAAGGCCAGTCGCGAAACGCTGCTGTTCTACGATCAGCGGGTGGGGCCGTTCTCCGTCCTGTTCTTGCTGTTCGTGATCTTGATCGCGGTGCTGATCTTTGTGCTGCGGCGCACCATTTTCGGGCGCTATGTCTACGCGGTGGGCGGCAATCAGGAAGTGGCGCGGCTGGCAGGCATTCCGGTGCAGCGCGTCCGCTACGGCGTGTACATCCTCAGCAGTTTACTGGCGGCGGTCTGCGGCCTGATGTGGCTCAGCCGCATGGGGGTGGGCGATCCGGTGATTGCGGACGGGCTGGAACTGACGACCATCACCGCCGTCATCATCGGCGGGACGAGTCTGTTCGGCGGGCGCGGTGGCGTACTGGGTACGCTGGGCGGGGTGCTGATACTGGCGCTGCTGGCGAACCTGATGGTGCTGCTCAACGTGCAGCAGCAGTATCAAGGGTTGATCGAAGGCATCGTGATCGTGTCGTCCATCGCCCTGTATAATCAAGACTCGCGTTAAATCTGCCCTCACCCTAAATCCCCTTTCAAGGGTAGGTTTTTTAAGAACCTCACCCCTCTGATTAGCCGGGGGAACGCCTACGGCGCACAAGTGTAAATTCCCCCGACCAATCACCCTCTCCAACACGCGGAGTACCGCTTTGGAGAGGGGAAGTAAGATGGTATTACACCCTTCGCCCTGAGGGAGAAGGGATGGGGATGAGGGTT
>CAIVEA010000540.1 GCA_903904765.1 uncultured Chloroflexota bacterium | reverse complement strand
CTCAGGGGGCATCCTATCATCATCAACAGCCTATCGTGGTCGCCGGATGGGATGCACCTCGTCTCCAGCAGCGATGATGGCAGCATTCGCATCTGGGATCTACGCGAGTCGCTGGCACAGATGGACGTGCCGGAACGGGATTTATTACGCACGATGGCGGTATGGTCGCCGGACGGAACGCGCTGGGCAGTGGGAAACGAAGATGGCTGGGTGGAAGTGATGGATGCACAAACCGGGGATGTGCAGCAAACCTTACAGGGACATACGGGTTTGATTGTTGATGTCGCATGGTCACCGGATGGAGAACGCCTTGTCAGTGGTAGCTTAGACGGCACAGCGCGGGTGTGGGATGCGGCGACAGGCAGCGAATTAGCACTTTTTAGCGGTCATCTGGATGCCGCCGAGGAAGATGGGATGATTACGGGTTCGGATGGGGTGAGCCTCATGCAGGGGAATTACGCCGTGTACGGTGTGGCGTGGTCGCCGGATGGGACGGAGATCGTCAGCGGCGGCACGGACAGTATGGTGCGCGTGTGGGATGCCGAAAGCGGTGAGGAACTGCTGGCGCTGGAAACAGAAGAACAGATCCTCGCTGTGACTTTCAGCCCGGATGGGCGCTGGATTGCCGCCGTTGGTGCGGAGAATGTGGTCTGGGTGTGGGATGCCGAAAATGGTGATGAACAACCGCGATTCACAGGACACACGGATTCAGTGAGCGCCCTCGCTTTCAGCACCGATGGGACGCGCCTGCTCACGTCCAGTTATGACCGCACGGTGCGGATATGGGATGTGTCCAGCAGGGGGAGTCTGAACCGCATGGTCGGGCATCTGGGAAATGTGGCGGGCGCACAGTGGTCGCCGGATGGTCAGCGTGTGTTGACCTTCGGTTGGGATGGTACGGCGCGGGTGTGGGATGTGGCGATGGGCAGCGAACTGCGAACGCTGGTGCTGGGGGATGCCAATAGCATCATACGGAGCGCCCGCTGGTCGCCGGACGGGAATCATTTGATGACTCTGAACGATAACGGTTTGCTGCAAGTGTGGCCGGGGTGGCCGACGACTGCTGCGTTGGAGGCGGACGCGGTGGCTTGCTGCATCCTGCCGCCGCTGACCGCCGCTGAGATGACGCAGTACGGGATGCGCTAGAGATTCCCTCTCCCTCATGGCGAGGGACTTCCAGAAAGATAATTCTGGCTTACACCCCTTCGCCATGAGGGAGAAGGGCGCAGGGGATGAGGGGTTACATGCGCTGATTATGTCAGCAGGCGTGGCATGATCGCGTCCATCAGGCGCGAGGTGTCGTCAATGGACTGGAAATCGTCGGCATACGAAAGCACGTCCAACTGCGGGTCGTAGCTCCAGAAGCCCGCCGTGTCGAATAGGTAGCGGATATAGGTGTAGCAGATGCCCAGCACGATGCGCGAATACACGCTGTAGGCCATATACGGGAACAGCAGAATTACGCCCCGCGCATGAATGTACATCACGATGCCTAGCTCGGTGTTGGGATAGTGCAGTTCCACGTCGTCGCCCTGCCCGCGCACCGGAACGAGCGTGGGGTCAAGCGTGAGCAAGCGCCGCGCCAGCGCCTTCGGAAAAATCTCACGCACCGGCCAGAACACCTCTGGTTGGTCGGTGGCCTGCCCGTTTTGCAGCAGCCATTCCAGCATGGCAGGGGTCAGCCTGCCCGTTTTGGGAACGTAGAGATGAATTTCGTAGATCAAGCCCGTTGTCTCTCAATAGCGCCTGAAGTATGTGAGCATGATTATAACCCGACTCGGCGGCGCACCACCGTTGAGGGGTAAAAACAAACCCTCTCACGCGGAGAGGGTTTGTAAATGAATTTGTCCGATGCGATGGGAGTTTATTGAACGCCCATCACCGTGCCGAGCGTCACACAGGCGTTGCAGGTGTTGTTCGGGCGGATGATGGCGTAGCCAGCCTGCGGGTCAGTCCCGTAGTTGGTCGAGTCCACGTTCCACACGATGAACAAACGCACGCGCCCGCTGTTCTTCGCCAGTCCTGCGGCCTGCGACAGCCACACGGCCTGCTGCTGCGCGGTGGTGTTGGCCGCCCACGAGAACGCGGCGGGCAGCGGTCCGTAGCCCTCCGGTGACAGGTAGCCGATTTCGGTGAAGCACAGCGACTTGCCGGGGAAGGTGCTGGCGTACAGGTTGAACATGCCCTGATAGTAGCGCGAGTAGTGGCTGGAATTGCCACGCGGATCGCCGCTGGTCTGGTTGGGCGGCACGATGCCTTCGTTGTAATGCAGCCCCACGCAGTCCATCACGTTACCCGCGCCGGCCTGTGCCATCTGACGGATGAAAATATCGTCGTCGCAACCTTCGTTGGCGCAGCGTCCGCCGAAGTAACCAGTGGGAGCAGGCGCGCCGCTGACCACCAGAATGTTCGGGTTCACGCGCTTGATGGCGGCATAGGCGGCGGCCAGCATTTGCGTGTAATTCGTGCCGCTGATCTTGCCTGCCGGCCATTCAGCGTTGATGTTCGGTTCGTTCCACACTTCGATGCCATCCGGCCCCAGTGCCGCCACACCCGCGAGGAAGTTGGCGAAGTTCTGGTAGTACTGCGCCGGATTCGCGCCTAACTGTGCTGCGTTACCCTTCACGCCCAGCAGAATCTTGAAGCCTTTGGACTTGGCAGAGTCAATCGCGCCCTGTGCCATGCTGGGCGGTGCGCTGCCGTCCCACACAATCTGAATCTTCGCCCACGTCATGCCCGCGCCGCGCATCTGCGCCGGATACGCGAAGCTAAAGACGTGGCCGCCCATCTCGAAGCCGCCCGCCACCGGAACGCCGGGGGTGGGGATCGGAGCGTTGGGGGTGGGGTTGGTGGGTGTGCTGCCACCGCCCGGAATCTTCAACACCTGCCCCGAATAAATGCGGTTCGGGTTGGCGATGCCGTTCAAACTGGCGATGGCCTGTACGGTGGTACCGAACTTGGTGGCGATGCGCCCCAGCGTATCGCCGCGTTGCACAGTGTACGTGCCACCCGCCGGAGCAGGTGTGGGCGAGGGCTGACCGGGGGCGGTGGTGGGCTGCGGTGCGGGAGGTGTGGTGCTGCCCACCGGAATAATCAATCGCTGACCGACAAAAATAAGGTTCACATTCGTGATGCTGTTACGTGCTGCCACCGCCGAGACGGAAACGCCGTAGCGCAGCGAAATGCGGAATAAGTTCTCTCCGGGCTGCACAACATGTACCGATTCGCCAGCATTTTGTGCCAGCGCGGGAATACTGACCATCAGCAGCAGCGCCAGTAGCCCTAATAGGACGATGAAACGACGCATACAGGCTCCTTCCATCTCAGAATTGAATAGACAATTTTCAAGCGTTATGGGATTGTAACACGTATTCAAAAAACACACAGGCAACTTAAAGAAAACGCTTTTGTAACCTCGCGGTGGCTTTTCACATCGGAGTACAATCAGCGGTAATGTAACCCTCATCCTAGCCTTCTCCCTCATGGCGAAGGTAGTAAGAAAAACATCTGCCACTTGCCTCCCCTCTCCTAGCTGTACTCAGCGGTTGGGAGAGGGTGATTGGTCGGGGGAACGCCTGCGGCGCGCAAGCGTAAATTCCCCCGACCAATTAGAGGCGTGAGGGTTTGCATCCCCCGATGGACTCTGCGGTAGCGGGTGGTAGGGGTATGATGTGGGGTACAAATGATTGTTTGTGAAAGGACATTTATCAATGAGCAACCTGATGCCGGTCATCAATCCGTATGATGGCAGCGTGGTGGGTAACGTGCCGCAGTTCACGCAGGACGAGGTGAGCGCCGCCATCAGCCGCGCCACCGCCGCCGCGCCTGTGATGGCCGCCATGCCCGCCCACCAGCGCGGCGCAATCCTGAACAAAGCCGCGCAGATCATCGCCAGCCAAGCCACCGAACTCGGCAGCCTGATGGCGAGCGAGAACGGCAAGCCGATGAAATACGCACGCGGCGAGGCGCTGCGGGCGGTGGATACCTTCAACTTCGCCGCCGACGAAGCACGCCGTCTGCATGGCGAAACCATCCCGCTGGATGCGTCCAGTGGCGGCGTGGGGAAGATGGGCTATTACGTGCGCGTTCCGGTGGGTGTGGTGGGGGCGATCACCCCGTTCAACTTCCCGCTGAACCTGAGCGCCCACAAAATCGCCCCGGCGATTGCGGCGGGCTGTCCGGTGGTGATGAAACCCGCCCCCGCCACGCCCATGACGGTGCTGCGCTTGGCAGAAATCCTGCGCGAAGCCGGCCTGCCAGATGGCGCGTTCGAGGTGGTGACGGGCGGCGCGGACGTGGGCGCATGGCTGACGACAGACCCGCGCATCGCCATGATCTCGTTCACGGGCAGTCCGGGCGTGGCGCGGCAGATCGTGCAGACGGCTGGCCTGCGCCGCGTCGTTCTTGAACTGGGGGGCAACGCCGCCACCATCATTGACGAGAACGCCAACATTGACCATGCCGTGACGCGCACGGTGATGGGCAGCTTTTCGTACAGCGGGCAGGTGTGCATCAGCGTGCAGCGCATCTACGTCCACCGCGCCCGTTACGACGAGTTCCGGCAGAAGTTCCTCGATGCGACAGCCAAACTGGTCATGGGCGATCCGCAGAGCGACCAGACCGACATCGGCCCGGTCATCAACGATGCCGCCGCCGAGCGCATCGAACGCTGGCTGGATGAGGCTGTTTCGCAGGGGGCGGTAGTGGCGGCGGGCGGCGTTCGGCAGGGGCGCATGATCCCGCCGACGGTGCTGGAAAATGTGCATGATGGGATGCAGATCATGTGCGCCGAAGCCTTTGGCCCGCTGGTCAGCTTCGTGCCGTTCGATGATTTCGAGCAGGCGCTGACGATGGCGGATACCGGCGTGTTCGGTTTGCAGGCCGGCGTGTATACCCGCGACCTGAACCACGCCATGCGGGCGGTGCAGCGGTTGAACGTGGGCGGGGTCATCATCAACGATGTGCCGACGCTGCGGATAGACAACATGCCCTACGGCGGCAACCGCGATTCGGGCATCGGGCGCGAAGGGCCGCGCTTCGCCGTCGAGGAGATGACCACGCTCAAGATGGTGGTCATCAACATGGGGGTGTAAGAACCTCACTCCTCAGTCCCCTCTCCGTAGCGTGGAGTACCCGCTGGAGAGGGGAAGCAAGACGTATCTGTTTGTCTTACTCTCCTTGCACCATGTATGGGAAATGGGAATGGGGATAGGGGACTGTGATGAGATGGTTGCATGAGCTTATCTTTTTTGACTCTAAGGATGCTTCGATGAATACACGGCAACTCGGTAATTCGGATATGCAGATTACGCCGATTGGCTACGGCGCGTGGGCGATTGGCGGCAGTGGGTG
>CAIVEA010000539.1 GCA_903904765.1 uncultured Chloroflexota bacterium | reverse complement strand
TTGCATATCTGGAATCTGCCGATTGCCGGAACTGTGCCGCCGATGACGTGGATGGGGATGCCCGTAGACGGGCTGATGCCCGGTATGGCAACCGCTGAACAGATGGCGGAGTTACGTCAGGCCTCCGGCACAGATGCCGATAAGTTGTTCATCCAACTGATGATTCCACATCACCAGTCCGGGATACACATGGCGAAGGGCATTCTGCCTATGACGAATATCCCCGCTGTGCAGGACATCGCACAGTCCATCATCACCTCGCAGGAGCGCGAAATTCAGGAGCTACAAGACATCCTCGCTCGCCTGCCGGCCTAAGTACATACCCCCCATTATTGGGGGGTTAACGGTTTATGCCCGTGCCGAATCGCGCAAGAAAGCGTATAACAGTGCAACATGGCTTCTGTGCGTCCCTCTCCGCTGCTTTGGAGACTACACCCGGCGCGACAGAAGCAATCATTACCGCAATCCAATAGAGACAATCAGCTGCACTGTGAGGGAAGGCTAGATGAATGACTGATTATTACAAGCTGAGCGCACAGCAATCTTTAGATGATTTACGTACCCGCCGTGAGGGGCTGACCGAATCCGAAGTGACGACGCGGCAGGTGGAGCATGGTCGCAACAGTCTGCCCGCTGGCGAAGGCACGAACTGGCTGCGACTCATCCTCGGTCAATTTACCGACTTGATGGTGATTATCCTGATCGTGGCGGCCATCATTTCGGCGGTGCTGGGCGACTCGAAAGATGTAGTCGTCATTCTGGCGATTGTCATTTTGAACGCGATTATCGGCACTTATCAGGAGTTTCAGGCGGAGAAGGCACTGGCGGCGTTGAGCGCCATGCAAGTGCCGCTGGTGCGTGTGCGCCGTAACGGTGACGTGCAGCAGATTAGCGCGGAAGAACTCGTCCCCGGTGACATCGTGATTATCGGGGAAGGGGATCGCATTCCGGCGGATGGTCGTTTGATCGAGAATCGCAGTTTGCTGGTCGAAGAAGCCATGCTCACGGGCGAATCCGTGCCTGTGGAAAAGCAGATCGAGGCGATTGAGGGCGATCAGGTGGGCATTGGCGATCGCGCCAATATGCTGTTCATGGGGACGACCATCAACTTCGGGCGCGGCGAAATGCTGGTGACGCGCACCGGACTCAAGACCGAACTGGGCAATATCGCCGCCATGCTGCTGCAAGTGCAAGAAGGCGTTTCGCCGTTGCAACGCCGCCTGAACAAACTGGGGCAAATGCTGGCGATTGGCGCAGGCGTGATCGTTCTGGTGGTGTTCATCGCGGGTGTGCTGCGCGGCATTCCGTGGCAGGATATGTTCTTGACCTCGATCAGTCTGGCAGTGGCGGCTGTGCCGGAAGGACTGCCCGCGCTGGTGACGATCAGCCTATCGTTGGGCGCGTCGCGCATGGTGCGCCGTCATGCACTCATCCGGCGCTTGCCCGCCGTAGAAACGCTCGGCTCGGTCACGATCATCTGCTCCGATAAGACGGGTACGTTGACCAAGAACGAGATGACGGCCACTCGCCTCGCGCTGCCCGGTCATGATGAAGTGACTATCACAGGCATCGGCTACACCCCGCAGGGCAAGTTTCAGGTGGCACAGAACACGGTGGATTTCTCGATAGACTATCCGCTGCGGCGCTTCGTGATGGCAATTACGCTTTCCACCAACGCTCATTTGCAGGAAGGGGATCGTCCCGGCAGCCTGAACGTGGTGGGCGATACCACTGAAGGCGCGTTGCTGGTGGCGGCGCAAAAAGTGGGCTGGTCGCGGCAGCAGTTGGAAGCGGAAATGCCGCGTGTTTCCGAACTGCCGTTCAGCAGCGAACGCAAAGCGATGACCACTGTTCATCAGGTGGAGAGCGCAGAAGGTAAACGGTTGTTCCCCGGCAGCGCGTATATCTCGATCACCAAAGGCGCTCCTGACCAATTGCTGGAATGGGCGACCCATGAAGTGCTGTCGGATGGCCCAACGCCTTTGAATGATGATCGCCGCCGCGAATGGCGTTCGCGTATTGACTCGCTGGCGCAAAGCGGGTTGCGTGTGCTGGGCATCGCTTACCGTCCGCTGAACGATGTGCCGGAAGAACTTGAGGTGGAACAGATTGAGCGCGGTTTGTACCTGCTTGGTCTGGTGGGCATCCTCGATCCGGCTCGCCCCGAAGCGCGAGAGGCTGTGCAGACGGCAAAAGAAGCGGGCATTCGCTCGATCATGATTACTGGCGATCATGCCCTGACCGCTGAAGCGATTGCCCGTGATTTGGGCATCCTGTCCGAAGGGCAGCATGTAGTGACGGGCGCTCAGATAGATACGATGAACGACGATCAACTGCGCGAGGCGCTCAAAAACACATCGGCGTTCGCTCGCGTGTCGCCGGAACATAAGCTCCGGTTAGTGCGCGTGTTGCAGGCGCAAAATCATATTGTGGCGATGACGGGCGACGGCGTAAATGACGCTCCGGCGCTCAAGCAGGCCGATATTGGCGTGGCGATGGGCATCACCGGAACGGATGTGAGCAAGGGCGCGGCGGAGATGGTGCTGACGGATGACAACTTCGCGTCTATTGTGGCGGCAGTAGAAGAAGGCCGCGTCATCTACGACAACATCCGTAAATTCATCAAGTATTTGCTCAGTTCGAATGTGGGCGAGATTCTGGTGATGTTCCTCGCGCTGCTGGCGGGGCTGAAAATCCCGTTGCTGGCGATTCAGATTTTGTGGATCAATCTGGTTACGGATGGCTTGCCCGCGATTGCGTTGGGCTTCGAGCCTGCCGAGAAGGGGCTGATGAAGCGTCATCCGCGCCCGATCACTGAGAGCATCTTTGCAGGTGGCTTGGGGATTCACATTTTCTGGGTATCCATCCTGCTGACCAGCATCACGTTGGGCGCGTATCTGTACGGGTATGTTTCGCATGGCATGAACCCGTTGAGCAGCACGTTGGGCGTGGAAACGCTGAACGCCGAGCAGATGCAGCGATTGCTGGGCGAAAAGACCTACACCGATCTCGTCCCCACCAACTGGGACAGCATGACTACTGATGAACGGGTGACGCTGCTGAAAGCCCATGAATCGGACGCAGCGACTGCCGAAGAGGGCAGCGGCGGCATTCTGGGTGAGGCGGAGCAAGTTCCGCGCACGCTGGGCTTTACGGTGCTGGCGCTGGGGCAGATTTTCCATGTGATGGCGATCCATGCGGGTGATCAGATATCGTTCTTCAAAGCGTGGTTTCGCCAGAACTACCTGTTGCTGGTGGCCGTGCTTTCCACCTTCCTACTGCAACTGGGCGTGATTTATCTGCCATTCCTGCAAAGCACGTTCGAGACATCTCCGTTGAGCATGAGCGAACTGCTGATCGCCATTGCGCTGTCGGCGGTGATTATGGTTGGTGTGGAGATCGAGAAGGCGATACGTCGGAAGCGATTCCCGTTGGCCGTTTAGGTGAAGGATGGTTTCGGCGGTGGGAATAAGCCACTATTGCGAATTGTCCCTCCCGCTGTAGACTCGTACTCTGTTGTTGAAGTGAACTAGGATCATGAAAGGGTTTTGTCAATGAGCCGAGCGAGAACGGTAGAACGCCGCAAGGAACGTGAGCAGCAGCGCAAACGTCAGCGTCAAACGCTGGTGCTGGGCGGGATTGTGGCGGTAGTTGTGATTCTGGCTGTTTTGATCGTGTTGATTAACCAACCCGCCGAAGCGCCCATTTCGCCGGAGACGGCAGCACGCTACGAGGGGTTGGAGCAGGGCAAGACGGATGAAGGCTTCCCCACACTAGGCAGCGCTGACGCGCCCGTGAAGGTGGTCGAGTATTCCAGCTTTGACTGCACGCATTGTAAGGATTTCCACGAGAGCGTAACCCCCGGCATTGTGGATCGGGTGCGTAACGGCGAAGTGCAGTTCACCTATGTGCCTATTTACGGTACAGGTAGCCTTCAGAATGGTCTGGGCGCGGCACGGGCAGCCATCTGCGCGGGCGAACAAGGTTTCTTCTGGCAGGCGCATGATGCGCTGTTCAACTGGCAAGGGTTGTATGCCAATACTGCCTTCTCGCAGAACCGACTGAATACTGGCATGGACAATTTGGGCGTGGATAAGGCCAAGTGGGATGCGTGTATGGCGGATACCGCTGCCAACAGCATTGCCGAGGCGGCAGTGAAGGCTGGACAAGCGCAGAATATTCCCGGCACGCCGTCGGTTTTTGTGAACGGCTCGATTGTGCAAACGCCCGATTTGGCGAGTGTAAACGCGGCGATTGATGCGGCGCTGGCGGCATCTGGCTTGCAGCCCGTCACCCCGGCAGAAGCCACGCCGGAAGTGACGACGGTTCCGGCGGCTGACACGCCCACTGAGGCCATTGCCCCCGCAGAAGCTACACCGGAAACCACCCCGGCTTCATAGTCGGTCTGGTTTGAAGGATAGAAAAAGGGACGCAACCTATCGGGCAGCGTCCCTTTTTTGTGGTGTACTTGGCGCTCAGTCAGTCGCGGTGGGGTAGCAGCCCGCCCAGACGACGACC